>NZ_JASNFO010000020.1:0-7383 GCF_032027725.1 Pseudofrankia coriaricola
GCCAGATCCAGCAATCGCACCGGCGTGCCGGGCGGACGGCCTCGCCGACACCCGCCCGGCACGTCCCCTCCCAGAACGGCCCCGCCCTCCGCGGCGGGGCCGTTCTGCGTCCCGCCGCCCCTCGCGCAGGCTTGTCCAGGTCGTGACACCTGAAGGCGACGATGGTCATGCGACGCCGCGGCCCGACCCGGGTCGCGGCGGGATCGGGTCGCCTGGACCGTCGACGCGAGACGCGTCAGCTCGGCACCCTCACACGACTCAGCGAATCGTCGTCCGTTGACGCCGACGTCGGAATCGAGTAAGCACTGACACACGCAATCGTGGCGGATGTCACAGGGCAGTCGTGCCACGCAACGCACACCACGTACAGGTAGGCCGGGACGTGCCGCCCGGCCGGTGCCCACCGCCCCCATGGGCCGACGTGTTCCTCGTATTCACGCAACGTCCGACGACAAGGTAGGGGACATGCCACTCATTCGTGGACTGACCGGTCGAACAGCATCGGAACGGCCGCACCCGCGTGCCACGGTCACGCCATCGCACACCCACCCTGCCGGCGCCTTACGGTTACGGGTGGCCGGCGTCGCCGTCCTGGCCGCGACCCTGGCCTTCGTCTCGGCCTGTGGCGGCGGTTCCGATGACAAGGGCTCCGCCACCCCACCGGCGACCGGCTCTGCGGGTGCCGCCGACCCGCTGGGCGCGGTGGACAAGGCGACCGGCGCGCCGGTCAAGATCGGTGTGATCACGGACGGGCCCAGCCCGGTCGCCGACCACACGAACGACAACAAGGTCGCCGAGGCCACCGCCAAGTACCTCAACGAGCACAAGGCCGGGATCGGCGGCCGGCCGATCGAGATCACCATCTGTGAGACCCTGGGCGACCTGGCCAAGGCCACCGACTGCGGCAACCAGATGGTCGAGAAGGGCGTCTCGGCAGTCGTCATCGGCACCTCCGGCGTCGTCGAGGCCGCCTGGAAGCCCCTGAACGACGCCAAGATCCCCGTCATGCTCTACGGCTCGGGCGAACCCGACCTGCTCGCCAGCCCGACGACGTTCGTCCTGGCCGACCCGACCTTCGCCGTCATCGACCTGCCGATCCAGGTCGCCAAGGACAAGGGCAACAAGAAGGTCACCGCCATCGTCATCGACGTCCCGGCAGCCCTGCACTCCGCCCAGGAGGTCGCGCCGCCGCTGTTCGAGAAGGCCGGCATCGGCTACGAGCTCGTCCGCGTCGCCCCCGGCACCGCCGACATGACGCCTCAGATGCAGCAGATCGTCGCGAACGGCTCGGACCAGGTGTTCATCATCGGCAACGACTCGTTCTGCATCAGCGCCATGAACGGCCTCAAGGCCGTCGGCTTCACCGGCACCATCAGCGCCATCGCCCAGTGCATCACCGACGCCACTCGCAAGACGGTTCCCGGTAGCACGCTCAAGGGCATGGTCGTCAGCGCGACCGCCCCGCTCGGCCCGGACAGCCCGTCGATGCAGCTCTACACCAAGGTCGCCGAGACCTACGGCAAGGGCATCGACCTCAGCTTCCAGGACAGCATGATCATGTTCACGTTGGTCTCCGCCCTGCAGGCGGCGACGCAGGGCATCTCCGGGGACATCACCCCGGCGACCCTCACCTCCACCATCAAGGCCATGAAGGAGACCGAGCTGCCCGGCGCCGGCGGGATGAAGTTCCGCTGCAACGGCAAGGCCGTGACGGCCTCTCCGGCGACCTGCGTCCGCGGCGGCCTGGCGACCACCCTCGACGACAAGGGCCAGCCCGCCGCGTACGAGGTCCTCGGCAACACCCCGATCGCCAGCTAGCACGCCCTCCCGTCACCGAATCCAGTAGCCGACCCGGCCTGCCGGGCGAGGCAGCCTCGATACCCCGCCCGGCATGCACCCTCCCAGCACGGCCCCGTCACCACGACGGGGCCGTGCTGCGCATGGGTGCTCCTCGCGACGAGGCTTCAGGCCACGGCACCCAGAGGCGGTGTGGGGGCCACCCGGTGCACCGGCGCGCGGCTCCCCGGCCTGAACCAGCCCGCCGAGCCCATCGCCGGGAGAAACCCGCCAGCCTGGTACCTCGGCCTGAGTTCCGTTGGCAGCCTCTTCACGAAGGTCGCCGACACCTACGGCAAGGACATCGACACCAGCATCCAGGACGGCATGATCATGTTCATGCTCACCGCCGGCCTCCAGACGGCGCTGGACGGCATCTCGGGTGACATCACCGCGGCCACCATCACCTCGACGATCAAGGCGATGAAGGAGGCGGAACTGCCCGGCGGCGCCGGCCTGCAGTTCCGCTGCAACGGCAAGGCCTTCCCGCAGACCCCGGCCGTCTGCGTCCGCGGCGGCCTCGCGACCATCCTGGACGACAAGGGCCAGCCCGCCACCTACAAGGTCCTCGGCTACACGCCGATCCCGGACTGACCCCCTGGATCAGGCCGAAGGGCGCGCACAGGCTCCGCCTTCGCCGCGCGCCCTTCGGCGCCCCCCAATGACCAGTCGGTGGGGACGGACGCTGGGACGGTGGGACGATGCCCAACGTGACCGATCCGCCCCGGCCCGGCCCGCCCGCCGCGCCGGCGGGCGCCGTCCCGCTGCTGGTGGTCGGGGCGCACATGGCGGGGTTCCCGGCGCACGGCCGGATCAGCCGGCACGGCGCCGCCCCGCTCGGCCGGGTGCGGACCGCGCCCGGCTACCGGCTCCACGACCTCGGCGGCGACCCGCCCCGGCCCGGCCTGGTCCGCGACCCGACCGTCACCACCAGCGCCACCGGCGAGCTGTGGCTGCTCCCCCGCCCCGCCATCACCGAGCTGTTGCTGGAGACCTCGCCCCCGCTGGGGTTCGGCTGGGTCGACCTCGACGACGGCCGCCGCGTCCTCGGCTACCTCTGCGAGGCCGCCGCGACGACCGGCCGCCCGCTCGTCCCCGACGGCGACTGGCGCCGGCGCCTCCCGGCCCCCCTCCGGTGAGGCGGTCGCGCACCCCAGCCACCGATGGTGACGGCGCATCAGCGCACCGCTGACGCAACCACCTCCCCAGCCCCGGACCAGACCGGCCCCCGGCATCCGCCTCACCCCGAAATCAGGCCAGGAGGGCGCTCCGCGCCCGACAGGCACCACGGCCGGCGGTCGCGCAAGCGACCTTCCGGCCGCGGCGCCTCAGCGGGCCGCGGCGAGGCTGGTGACCTTGAGCTGGTGGACGGACGGGCTCCTGCAGGCCTGACGGCCCTGCGGAACCGGGACGAGCAGAGCAACGGTGTTGTCGGGCGGGTAGATCCGCAGGTTCGCGGCGCTGGTGAAGCTGCCCTCGGTGTCGCAGCCCGGAAGCACACCGGGCTGCGTCACCAGCACCGTGAACTGGGCCTTGCCGCCGCCCGCGAGGACGACCGCCGACCCGGCCTCCCCGGTCCGGTCGGCGGGGGCGCCGAGCTGGTTGCCGGCCGTGTCGACGAACGACACTCCGGGGTAGCCGCGCAGCGTGCAGCGTGCCGAGGAGTTGTTCGTCAGCGTGAGCTGGGTGTAGATCGTGCCGGCCGCGCCATCGCTGCCGACGATCGCCGCGGCCAGCACCGACGCCGCACAGGTCGGGACCGCCGGCGCGGTCGTCGCGGGTTTCGTCGTGCCCGCGCCGGACCCGTGCGAGGCAGACGCCGTCGAACCGGTCGGACCGCCGGCGCCCGGCGTCGCGGTCGCGCTCGCCGAGGCCGTCGGGGTGCCCGCTGGCGGCTCGCCGGCGGGGCCGCCGTTGTCACCGCAGGCCGTCACCGTCACCGCGACCGCGGCACCCAGCGCCGCCAGCACCACCCGCCCGCCGGCTCGTCGTCCGCCGGCTCGTCGTCCGCCAACGCTCCGTCCGCCGTCCGTTCCCGTCCTGCTGCCCGCGTTCATCGAGTGGCTCCATCCGCCGTAGTGCCGCGGCACGCGGCCGACGGCCGCGCTGAAGGTGTGACGAACAGCCGCCGCGACGCGCTCTGTCCGCCCGGCCACCCCGCGGCCACCGTGCCGCTGTGTTTCTGTGCCTTCATGCTGCGCCAGAAGGGAGCATTCGCTCTTCGGTCAGACGACTGGGGCCAACCCACGCGAAGCCCCGAGGATGACTGTCCCCACCCGTCGCCGCATCGCACCGGTGTCTGCCCGGGTGCGCGCCTGGCCATGGGTGCGTGGCTGTTCCCGCTGGTCTGTCGGCGGCAACCGGGCCCGGGCCCCGACCGGGCAGCACCACCGGCAGCCGCGCACGGGCGAGCAGAATGGGGCCATGTCCGCCACCCTTGTCGCCTCCGAACTGTCCGTCGTGCGGGGCGGGCAGATCGTCCTCGACGGCGTCTCGCTCACCGTCGCGCCCGGCGACCGGATCGGGGTCGTCGGGCCCAACGGCGTCGGCAAGTCCACGCTGCTGCGGGCGCTCGCCGGCCAGGTCGCGCTCGACGCCGGCCGGGTCGAGCTCTCCCCGCCGTCGGCGAACGTCGGCCTGCTGCCGCAGGAGCCCGACCGCCGCCCCGGCGAGACGCTGCGGGCGTTCCTGGAACGGCGCACCGGTGTCGCCGCCGCCCAGGCGGCGCTCGACGAGGCGACCGAGGCGCTCACAGCCGGCCGGCCCGGCGCTGACGACACCTACGCGGAGGCGCTGGAGCGCTGGCTCGCGATCGGCGGCGCCGACCTGGACGTGCGCGCCGAGCAGGTCTGCGCCGAGCTCGGCCTCCCGTCGGACGCGCTGGACGCGCCGACGACGGCCCTGTCCGGCGGGCAGGCGGCCCGCGGCTCGCTCGCGGCCGTGCTGCTGTCCCGCTTCGACATCACGCTGCTCGACGAGCCGACGAACGACCTCGACTTCGACGGCCTGGAGCGGCTGGAACGCTTCGTCGCCGGGATCTCCGGCGCCCTCGTCGTCGTCAGCCACGACCGGGCGTTCCTCGATCGGACGATCACCAGCGTCGCCGAGATCGACCAGCACCGCCGCGACGTCACCGAGTACGCGGGCGGCTGGTCGGCCTACCTGGAGGCGCGCGAGCTCGCCCGCCGGCACGCCCGCGAGCACTATGACGAGTTCGCCGACACCCGCGCGAACCTCGTCTCCCAGGTGCAGCGCCAGCGCGAGCAGTCGGTGCGCGGCGCGATCCGGGCGAAGCGCAAGGTCCCGGACAACGACCGGTCGGTGCGCAGCTACAAGATCGAGGCGGCGACGAAGAGCGCCTCCCGGGTCCGCAACCTGGAGACCAAGCTGGGCCGGCTGGAGGAGGTCGACGAGCCGCGCAAGGAGTGGCAGCTGCGGATGACGATCGGCGCCGCTCCCCGCTCCGGCGACGTCGTCGCGGCGCTCGCCGGGGCCGTCGTCGAGTACCCGCCGGCGCCGGCGGCGGGCGGCGGCACGACGGACGACGGGACGACGGGCGGTGACACGGCCGGCGCGGCCAGCGGTGACTCGGCTGGCGCGGGCGGGTTCCGGCTCGGGCCCGTGGACCTCACCGTCTCCTGGGCGGACCGGATCGTGATCACCGGGCCGAACGGCGGCGGCAAGTCGACACTGCTCGCGGCACTGCTCGGCCGGGCGCCGCTCGCCGCCGGGACGGCGACGCTCGGCTCCGGGGTACGCCTCGGCGAGGTCGACCAGGCCCGCGACCGCTTCCGAGGCGAGGAGACCACGCTCGCGGTCGCCGAACGCGTCACGGGCTGGGCGATGGCGGAGGTCCGCACCCTGTTCGCCAAGTTCGGCCTCGGCGCCGACCAGATGACCCGCCCCGCGGGGGCGCTGTCACCGGGCGAGCGGACCCGGGCCGGTCTCGCGCTGCTGCAGGCGGTCGGCGTCAACTGCCTGGTTCTCGACGAGCCCACCAACCACCTCGACCTGCCCGCGATCGAGCAGCTCGAGTCCGCCCTCGGCACCTACCCGGGCACCCTGCTGCTGGTCACCCACGACCGCCGCATGCTCGACGCCGTCCACGTCACCCGCCGCCTGGTCGTCGAGGACGGCCACGTCACCGAGTCGACCGTTTGATGATCGCCAGGCCGTGTGGCCCTTCACGGCCGAGCCCGGGCCCGCCCGCGGAGCCGGCCTCACAGCCGGGCTCGCACTGACCCGCCGCCGCTGCATCTGAGCCATCCCGTAGGCGCATCACGCGCGCCTCAAACTACCGCGCGGCATCGCTTCCCCCGCCTCACCAGGTGGGGCCGGGCGTCGCGTGGCGGTCCTAGAGGGAAATAGAACGTGACCGATCAGCGCAACGCGGCCCAGGGCGAGGCGACCACGCTGGGACAGGCGCCTTCCGGTGGGCGCCCACGCTGGAACGGGCACCTTCGGTGGGGTGACCGCGCCGGGTCAGGCGGCCTGGGTGGCGTGGTCGGGTCGTTTGGTGATGACGGTGTCGTAGCCGATGGCGTTGAGCTGGGCCTTGAGTCTTTCGGCATGGCGGGCGGGGTCCTGGCGGCGGGTGAAGTAGTCGGCGCCGAGGTCGTGGTAGGGCTCGCCGCGCTCCAGCATGTGGTAGATCGCGACGAGGATCGAGTGCTCGACCGCGACGCGGGCCTTGGCCGCGCCGCGGCGGGGTTTGATCCGTTTGTACTGGGCGGACAGGTAGGTGCCCTTCGTCGTGGAGGCGGCGCGGGCGGCCTCGTGCAGGTAGAGCCGCAGCCACTTCGAGCCCTTGCGGGTCTTTCCACCCTTGGACCGGCCCGCGGACTCGTACTGGCCCGGGCAGCGGCCCGCCCAGGAGGAGAGGTGTTCGGCGCTGCCGAACACGGTCATGTCGTCGCCGATCTCGGCGAGCAGGCACTGCGCGGTGCGGCGGTCAACCCCGGGGATCGTGTCCAGCAGGGCGACCTTCGCCTCGAAAGGGGCGATCATCCGGTCGATCTCGGTCGAGAGCCGGTCGATCACCTCGTCGAGGTAGTCGAGCTTCGCGAGGATCTCCCGCACGATGATCGCGTGGTGGCCGGTGAAGAACCCGGTCAGCGCCTCCTGCAGCGCGGGCAGCTTGCGGCGCAGCCGCCCGCGGGCCAGCTCGGAGAGCACCACCGGATCGGTGGTCCCGGCGACCAGCGCCTGCAGCATCGCCTTCCCGGAGACCCCCAGCAGGTCGGAGGCCACCGAGGACAGCTTCACCCCCGCATCCTGGAGGACCTTGTCAAGGCGCTGGGTCTCGCGGGTCCGCTCCTCGATCTGCGCCTTGCGGTAGCGGGTCAGATCGCGCAGCTCCCGGATCGGCGGCGGGGGGACGAACGACGGGCGGACCAGGCCGTACTCGACGAGTTCGGCGATCCACGCAGCGTCGGCCGCGTCCGTTTTGCGGCCCGGGACGTTGCGCAGGTGCCGGGCGTTGAGCAGCCAGCACTCGCCGATCACGTCCTCAAGGATGTGGAAGACCGGCTTCCAGAAAACCCCGGT
>NZ_JASNFO010000021.1:0-220575 GCF_032027725.1 Pseudofrankia coriaricola
TCAGATTCGCTTGCCCCAGCAGGCCTTGGAGGCGTACCAGGGGTTGGTGCCCTGCTGGTTGTAGAGCTTGACGGCCTTGGCCCACTGCTCGGAGCTGGAGGCGTTCTGGGGCAGTCCCGCGCCGCCGAGTCCGTGCCAGGTCGACGGCAGGAACTGGAAGAGGCCACCGGCGCCGATGGAGTTGACCGCGCGGGGGTTGCCGCCGGACTCGCACGGGATCACGGCGGACAGGAACCGCTGGGCCGAGGCAGGGTGGCTGGCCGCGTGGGCGGGCGTGGTGACGGCGAGGCCGGTGCCGACGGCGGCGGCGAGGGCGGGGCCGAGAACGAGCGCGCGGACGCGGTTGGAGATGCCACGACGAGCCAAGAGTCTTCTGGTCCTTTCCCACGCCTACGAAGACGGACACGCGCGGCAGTCCACCGCCGCAGGAAAAGGTTCGGCGGGAAACCACGAAAAGGGCTGCGCTGGCCGTGACACGTGTGGACGGTGTCCGACGGTCCGTCTCCGGTCCCTGCCATCGGGTCCGAAGCCTGTGCGCCGTGTGGCGGGGGCAGTGATACGGCGTCCCGCCCGGCGTGTGCCCCGATCGGGCACTGCAAACACCATGACAGCCAGCCCGGGCGCCTGGCAAACCCCGAAAACAACGTGACCCGCATCACCCGCGCTTTTCCGTCCCGCCGGGCCAGGTGAAGCAAGAATTCGAGCGGGAAATACTCGCGCGCCGTGCACGGAGGTATTCGCCACGCGCCGGCCGCCCGTCTGCGTGACCGGCCCGTTCCCGCCCGGCGCGCTCCGTTTATGAGCTCCGCACGCAGCGTTCGCGATTGTGACGGTCCCCATACGTGCGCCAGCCCGTTCGACATGAGGTGATATATCGGCCTCTCTGAATCGATCTGACCGGAATCGCCGGTCAGACCGGTCAGAGAGGACCGGGATGCGTCAGTCCGCGGTCAGACCGAGGCGGGCGATCTCGGCGGCCACGGCGCGCTCATGGGCCTGCTCACGCTCCCTCGCCTTGCGAGGGCTCCACTCGCCGGCCATCGTGGCCGGCGGGTTCTCATCGGACACGGCTCGGTTGCTTGATCGTAACGAGGCGGTTGTCGAATGCAACCCCTCACGTCAGGGGTCGAACGCACGCTGGGGCGACACGCCGTCCCGTCCCGTGCCGTCAACGGCCCATGGGCCAGTGGCCGACGTCGGCGACCCGGCGGCCCGCGTCGCCGGGAACGGCCCCGTCGCCGAGAACTACCTGCTGAGAGCCTGCTGGCCAGCGAGAACGACGGTGACGGTGTCAGCGAGCGAGGCGCGGACGCCATCAAGGGTCATCCGGTCGCCCAGCCAGTACCTCAGGTCGCTGAGGAAGACCTTGCCGATGATGTTGGTGATCAGCTTGTCCCGCTCGTCGATGACGTGGTCCGGGCCGAAGGCGGCTACACCGATGAGGCCGATCATGGCCTCGTCCACGTCGTCGATCTCGGTGCCGATGGTGGCCGACGCCAGCGTCATCGCCTGGATCAGCGCCTCGGCCACCAGCCGGTCGCGACTGAGCTCGTCGACCATCCGGTTCATCATCGCGAGCACCCGGGTCGCCGGGTCCTCGAAGCCGGTCGGCGCGGGCAGCACGGCTTCGCGCAGGCCGGAGAGGTGGCGGGCCAGTGCCGAGGCCAGCAGGTGCACCTTGGACGGGAAGTAGCGGTAGAGGGTGCCGAGCGCGACGCCGGCCTGCTCGGCCACCTCGCGCATCTGCACCTCGTCGTAGCCGCCCCGGCTGGCCAGGGCGAGCGCGGCGGTCAGCATGCGCTCCCGGCGCGCCTGCTGGGACGGCGTCGCCGTCGCCGCCGGTACACCCTTGGGCGACGGCGACGCGGCCGCCGAAGGCACGGCCTCGCTCACCGCAGCCTCCTCGCCGCCAACCAGTCCACCGACCCTCAAAAAACTAGATCCTGTTCTACTCTAGGCCCCGCGCCCCGCACCCCGCAGGCGCAAGCGCCGCGTCGGGCCGGTCGAGCCAGCCGAAACCAGCCGGCAGACGGTCAGAAAGACCAGTCCAGTACCGCCCGGAGGGTCGATCCCATCGTTACCAGACGCGCGGGCGAGTCGGCCGGATTTGTTACCTAGCTCGCGCCCGCTCGTTCCTCCCCGACATGGCACCGCCAGCCGGCCGTAACGAGCCCGAGCAACGGCGCGGCCGGGGCGCCCGGTACGGCGTAGGTCACCCGCGACCGCTACGATTCGTCATTACTCGGTCTGGATACGTCGCGTTGAACCCGCTTCGTGCCTGCTCGCGGGCGTCATGCGAACGCGCGAGGCGCGCGACGCCCAGCTCGGCGTCCCAGGCCGCATCCGCGCCGTCCAGCAGGCATGAAGATCGGGGGGTCTCATGGCCGACAGCGGGATCACCGGGAACACTGCATGGAACGCCGAGCCGACCGGCGGCGAGCACGTCGACCTACGCATCGACATCCCGCACGGCGCCCGCGTCCACGACTACTTACTGGGCGGGAAGGACCACTACCTCGCTGATCGCACGGCAGGCGAGGCGATCCTCGCCTCGGCGCCCTGGCTCACCGAGAACGTCCGCGCTGGTCGGAACTTCCTGGGCCGAGCCGTGCACCTGCTGGCCGCCGAGCGCGGAGTCCGCCAGTACCTCGACATCGGCACGGGCCTGCCGACAGCCAACAACACCCACGCGGTCGCCCAGCGGGCGGCGCCGGACGCCCGCGTCGTGTATGTCGACCGCGACCCGATCGCGCTGGCGCACGGGCGGGCGCTGCTGACCAGCACCCCCGAGGGGACCACCGACTACCTGCTGGGCGATGTCCGCGAACCCGCCGACATTCTCGCCCGCGCGGCGGACATCCTCGACTTCACCCAGCCGGTCGCGCTGGTGCTCGTCGGGATCATGCACTATCTCCACCACGCGGACGGCCCCTGGGCGGCCGTGCGGACCCTGTCCGACGCCCTGCCCGCCGACAGCTATCTGGTGCTCACCCACCTGGGCATCGCCGAAGAGATCTCGAGCCTGGATGGCGCCGTCACCACTCTGGACACCTCGGACTACTCGCGGCCGCTCACGTCGATGGTCGAGCACTTCTACCCGCGCTCGCTCGACGAGATCAAACGGTTCTTCTATGGGTGGGAGCTGCTCGACCCCGGCGTCACGCTCGCACCACACTGGCGCGCCGAAGATCCGGAGCTTGCGGGCGTATGGGCCGCCGTGGCCCGCAAGCCCGCCTGACGGGCACCATCGCGCCCGGTCGTGCCCAGCTGCCTTGGTCGCCTTGGTCGGGCCCTGTTGGGGCCCACCCCCTCACACCAGGTAGCGGGCGAGGACGTCGGCCACGCAGACGGGCTGGCCGGTCGTCTCGGCCGTCAGAGTGACGCGGTAGGTGGCCTGAAGGCCGCCGGGGACATCGGCCACGTCAAGGATGACCAGCCCACCGCGGACGGCGCCGCCGGCGGGAAGCGCCGACGGGAACCGCACCGCGCCGGTGCCGTAGTTGACACCCACCGCGAAGCCGCGGACGTCGACGAGCTTGGGCAGCACGAAGTTCACCAGCGAGAGCAGGAGCAGCCCCGGCACCGGCCGCTCGGCCGCCGGCCCGAGCCGCCCGGGCGCGCCCGGCGCGCCGGCCGCGGAGCCGGGTCGTGGACCGCCGGTGGCGGCCTCGAACCCGTCGACCCGGTCGACGCCGATCACCAACGGGTCGGTGGGGCCAACCATCCGGCCGGCCGAGGTCCGCAGCTCGTCCGGCCCGGTCAGCGTCAGCGGCCCCGGCGCGGGCTCTCGCCCGGGCGGCGTCCGCCCTGGCGGCGAGGCCGGCTCGGCGAGAGGCGCCGACTCGGCGGGACGCGCCGGACGCCCCATGGTCATCGAGCGCGTCCGTCCTCGGTCGAGGCAACGACCCCGGACGGCGCGACGGCCTCGACGGCGCGGGTCTGGCCCATCCCGCCGAGGCGGTCGAGCACCCCCGTCGCCTCGACGATGATCCGCTCGACGAGATCGGCGACCGTCGGGGTGTCGTCGATCAGGCCAGCCACCTGTCCGGACGTCATCAGGCCGAGGTCTTCGCGGCCCTCGACCATCGAGGCGCGCAGCAGCATCGGGGTGTTCGCGCTCATCAGGACCTGGCTCCAGGACAGGCCGCCGTGGGCGCGCAGCGCCCGGCCCTCGCGCAGCAGCCCGCGCCAGCTGGCGCCGGTGTGCCGCCGGAACGCGGCCGCGTTGCGGACCGCGCGCGGCAGCCGGGTGAGCGGGCTGGCCGCCGTCAGCCCGTCGACGAGCGGAGTGCGCAGCACCCGGTGCGGGACGCCGTCGACACGGGTGGTCACGACAGTGCCATCGAGGCCAGCGGCAAGGTAACGGGCCTTGACGTTGTCGGCGACGGTGCTGTCGGCGGTCAGCAGGAAGCGGGTGCCCATGCCGATGCCGGCCGCGCCGTAGGCGAGGGCGGCGACCAGGCCGCGCCCGTCGAAGTAGCCACCGGCGGCGACGACGGGGATGTCGACGGCGTCGACGACCTGCGGGACGAGCAGCGACGTGGGGACGGCGCCCGTGTGGCCACCGCCCTCGCCGCCCTGGACGAGCACCGCGTCGGCACCCCAGGAGGCGACCTTCTCCGCGTGCCGGCGGGCGCCGACGGACGGCATCGTCACGATGCCGGCGTCCCGCAGCCGGAGAAAGAGGTCCTTGCGGGGCGCGAGCGCGAACGACGCGACCCGCACCCCTTCGGAGATCATGAGACCGACCCGGTCCTCGACGTCCTCGGCGTCCGAGCGCAGGTTCACGCCGAACGGCGCGTCCGTGCGCTCCTTCACCGAGCGGATCGCCGTGGCGAGCTCGTCGAGGGTCATCGTCGCCGAGCCGAGGATGCCCAGGCCCCCGGCGGCGGCGGTCGCGGCGGTCAGCCGCGCGCCGGAGACCCAGCCCATCCCCGTCTGCACGATCGGGTACCGGACGCCGGTCAGCCGGGTGAACGCCGTCTGGAGCCTGGGGTCGGCCGCCGGGGCCGTCATGCCTGCACCTCCCGGAAGCGCAGGCCCTTCGGGTCGAACGCGTCGAGGAGGTCCAGCTCGGCCGGGGCAGGCACCGGGGTCGTCGGGACGGCGCCCGGACCACCGTCGGGAAGCGCGAGCGGGAAACCGGTGGCGGCGAGGACCTCGTCGACGGTGACGCCCGGGTGCACCGATACCAGCCGAAGCCGGTGGTCCGGGCCGGCGAAGTCGAGCGAGGCCAGGTCGGTGACGACCCGGCCGAGGCCGTGGAAGCGGCGCGCAGCCGGCCCGGCGGCCTGGGCGCGGTCGTAGCCGACGCCGCAGACGACGTCGACGCGCTCGACGAACACGCGCGGGCCGTGCCGGGGCACCCAGTAGCTGGTGCGGTGGTTGACGGTGTTGCCCGGGGCGCCACGGGTGCCGATGAGCTGGGCCCTGGGATGACCGTGCGGCCCGATGGCGGAGATGTTCATGTTGCCGTAGGCGTCCAGCTGCGACGGGATCATGATGACGTGGCGCCGGCCGGAGGCGACCACGTCGAAGACCGAGCGGAACGGCAGCCAGCCCTCGACGACGGCCCCGGCAGGGACCGCGCCGAGCGGCGGCGGGTCGGCCAGGAGCATCGCCCCGCCGTCGGAGAGCAGCAGGTCCGGGGCGAAGGTGCGCCGGGCCAGGCGCGCGCCGAGCGCGGGCGCCGTCCCGAAGGCGCTGGCCAGGATCTCGCCGGCGCCGCGGAACGCCTCCGCGCACGCGAGCGCGCAGACGTCCGCCCGCCGGGCGGCGCGCGCGGCTGCCCCCGCGGTCCCGGCTGCCCCCGCGGTCCCGGCTGCCCCCGCGGCGCCGGCCGCCGTCGCGTCGAGCTGGGTCATCGCGCGCCCTCCTTCGCCTGCGCGCGGTCACCCGCGCGCCGAGCCGAGCCGTCGTCCGCGCGGACGGCGGCCTGGTACGCGGCCTCGTCGCCCGCGAGGTAGCGGTCGCGGAACGCCGCCCAGCCGGCGCCGTCACCGCCGGCCGCCGTCACGTACGCCCGCTGGAACGCCTCGTCTCGGTCGTAGTCGGGCACACAGCTGGTGAAGTGCGCGCCGTTCGGTGTCTCGACCACCGCGTCGACCATCATCCGGTTGATCCTCAGGGCCTGGACTGGTGCTTCCTTCGTCAGCTCGGCGGTCTCGACGACCCGTTCGCAGGAGAGCACCCGGTGCCGGGCGGCCAGGCAGAACAGGTCGTCGAAATACGGGTCCGGGCCGAGGAAGGCGGCGTTGCCGGCGGCGTCGGCCCGGTTCGCGTGCACGAACGCCACATCGAGCGGCAGCGCCGGCATCGCGAGGAGCTCCTCCCCGTCGTCGTAGGGCGAGGTGACGGTGCGCAGGCCGGGGAACGTGGCCGGGACGTCGGAACCGAGGCCGGCGCGGATCGGCAGGAACGGCAGCCGGTGCGCCGCGGCGAGCAGACCCCACTGCAGCATGCCCTCGTCGAGCTCGGCGAACTCGATCTCGCCGCGCTGGCGGGCGGCGCGGAAATGCGGCTCCAGCGGGACCGAGTCAAGCGAGACGAAGCCGCTGACCAGCTTGCGGATCTTGCCCGCGGCGGCGAGCAGCCCCACGTCCGGGCCGCCGTAGGCGACGACAGTGAGGTCGGTGGCAGGGCCGCGGGCAAGCGCCCTGACCAGGGCCATCGGCTTGCGGCGCGACCCCCAGCCGCCGATGCCGATGGTCATGCCGTTCTCCACCACCGCTACGGCGTCGGAGATCGTGAGCAGCTTCGCGCCCATCAACCGTCCCTGTGTCGTCTGCGCGGCCGTCGTCTCCGCGGCCGCGTGCGGGCCTGTGTCCCCCTGTGGCCGGGACGGGCCCGCGCCCCGCGGGCGCATCGGCCGCGGCCGGGTCCCGCGGAACATCTACACAAGCGCTTGCTTGGTTCGGTAAGTTACCAGCCGTCGACGGCCGCCGCGAGAACACCGCGGGCGCCCCGGGCTCGGGCCCGAGCCGTCGCCGGCCGGCGACGAAGCGAAGGGGTGGCCACGTGAGCCGAACCTCCCGGATCACAACCTCCCAAATCGGCTCCGCCGATCCGGGAGGGACCCTGTCCGTCGATCCAGCAGGAACCCCGGGCGCAAGCCGTCCGGGTGACGAGGAAGGCGGCGGAGGGAGTGCGGTGTCGGAGCGAACCCGAGACGGGGTCAGCGAGAGCGGGATCTGCGCGGGCCGGGTGGTGATCGTGACCGGCGCCGGCCGTGGCATCGGCCGCGAGCACGCGCTGGAGTTCGCCCGCCAGGGCGCTCGGGTCGTCGTCAACGACGTCGGCGTGGCACGCGACGGGGCCTATCCCGGCGCGGCGGCCGGCGGCAACGTCGCCGGGGGTGACACGGCCGGCGAGCCGGTGGCGCTGACCGTCGTCGAGGAGATCAGGGCGCTCGGGGCCGAGGCCGTCGCGAACACCGACGACGTCGCCGACTGGGAGGGGGCGAAGGCGCTGGTGACGAGCGCGCTCGCGGCCTTTGGCCGGCTGGACGTGCTGGTGAACAACGCGGGCTTCGTCCGCGACCGAATGATCGTCTCGATGACCGAGCAGGAGTGGGACGCGGTGGTGCGTGTCCACCTCAAGGGACACGCGGCGCCGCTGCGGCATGCCGCCGCCTACTGGCGCGACGAGGCGAAGGCGGGCCGGCGCCCGGACGCCCGGGTCGTCAACACGAGCTCCGGCGCCGGGCTGCAGGGCAGCGTCGGGCAGGCCAACTACGGCGCGGCCAAGGCCGGCATCGCCGCCCTCACGCTGACCGCGGCCACCGAGCTCGCCCGTTACGGAGTGACGGCGAACGCGATCGCGCCGTCGGCGCGCACCCGGATGACCGAGGGCGTGTTCGCGTCGATGACCCGGCCGGAGGCCGGGTTCGACGCCATGGACCCGGCGAACATCGCGCCGCTCGTGGTGTGGCTCGGCAGCGAGCTTTCCGCGCACGTCACCGGGCAGGTGTTCGAGGTGGAGGGCGGCAGGATCGCGGTCGCCTCCGGCTGGCACCACGGCGTGCCGGCCGACCGCGGCGGCCGGTGGGACCCGGCCGACGTCGGCCCCGCCGTCGACAAGCTGCTCGCCGCCGCTCCGCCAGCCGAACCCGTCTATGGCACCTGATGGACCTCCGGGCGCGCGAGGCTCCGCCATCGTCGCGCGCCCTTCGGCCAGGGCACCTGACCGGCACACCTCTCACGAAGGGCTACACCCATGCTGTCCGTACTTCGGTTCAACTTCGCGGTGCCGGGCCTCGACCGGGGGGCGCTCGCGGCGTCCTACCAGGCGGGCGTCGAGATGGCGCGGTTCGCCGACGAGAACGGGTTC
This sequence comes from Pseudofrankia coriaricola, assembly GCF_032027725.1. NCBI lineage: Bacteria > Bacillati > Actinomycetota > Actinomycetes > Frankiales > Frankiaceae > Pseudofrankia > Pseudofrankia coriaricola. Next base: position 8,329 of record NZ_JASNFO010000021.1, read on the forward strand.
GCGATGGTCTCCCTCGAGGAGCACCACGGCGCCGACAACGGCTGGAGCCCGGCGCCGCTGACCAACGCGGGACTCATCCTCGGGGCGACCAGGAAGATCCACCTCATCGTCCAGGCACTGCTGGTGCCGCTCTCCGACCCGCTGCGGCTGGCCGAACAGCTCGCGGTGCTGGACCTGGCCGGCCGGGGACGGCTCACCGCCGTCGCGGGCCTCGGCTACCGGCCGCAGGAGTACGCCGACGCCGGGCTCGACTGGTCGCGGCGGGGAGCTCTCCTGGACGAGTCGCTGGCGGCGATCCTGGCCGCCTGGACCGGCGAGCCGTTCGAGTACCGCGGCCGGACGGTGCGGGTGACGCCGCCGCCGGCCAGCGCCCCGGCCCAGCTCCTGTGGGTCGGCGGGTCGGTGAGGGCGTCGGCACGCCGGGCGGCCCGGCTGGGGCTGCCGCTGTGCCCGCCGAACACGCTGCCGGACCTGGAGGCGTACTACTACGAACAGTGCGCCGAGCATGGCACGTCCGGGTTCGTCATCATGCCGCCCGCGGACACGGCGTTCGTGCACGTCGCCGAGGACCCGGAGAAGGCCTGGGCCGAGCTTGGCGAGCACTTCCTGCACGAGGCTCTGCTCTACTCGTCCTGGCAGCCGGAGGGCCAGACGTCAGCGGCGCACTCGCACGCGACGACGCTCGAGGAACTGCGCGCCGAGGGCCGCTACCGGATCCTCACCCCGGACGAGTGCGTCGAGCGGGCGGGAAACGCCGCAGAGGGCGGAATGCCACCAGTCACGGTCCTGCATCCGTTGTGCGGCGGAATGCCGCCGGAAAAGGGCTGGGAGAGCCTGCGGCTCTATGCCGAGGCGGTGCTCCCCCGGCTCGCCGCCGAGGCCCGGCCGGCCGGCTGAGCCCGCGCGGGCGTCGAGAACCCGCGGCCCGCGGCCCCGCGCGGTGCCGGCGGCGCGGCCGGCGTGCCCGCGGTCGCGTGGCTTCGCCGTGGTCGCGGGCGGCGGTCCCAACGATCCGCTGACAGGGACCGTCGGCGGAAGCCCCTGGGCCGGCTGGGCGGAGACGGCCCGATGACCCGGTCGGCCTCGGCGCGCTGAGCACTCTCCGCCACGCTCTCCCAGCGCGGGGGTCGACGGGCGCGGCCGGCGGGGCGAGCCCGCGGCCTGCACCGGTGGTGACGGAGGGCCGGCGGACGAGGCGGCACCGTGGCCACGATCGACCCTGGCTGTGAAATTGCGAACGCCGGGATCCGGGACTTTAGGCCCATCTTTTTGCCGCCCAAGTTCGGTACTGGATCGCACGTGGTGCTCCAGTTGTGGGTGCGCAAGAGGGGCACTCCCGCGGCGCCGCGGGCCGATTCCCCCGCGTGTACGCCGGGTGTTGTCCCGCGTGGTCCTCCCGATGCCCGCGATACGCCAGGAACGGCGACCGGTACCCTCAAAAGGAACGCACCAGACAGCAACGGTCAGTAACCCTGAAAGCCGCCAACGGGGGAAAGCCGGCGAGGCGAGCGAACGGGCGGCACCATGGGACGCCCAGCTTGACGTCCCATGTCTGCCCGCTTCCGCGCTGGCGAGGGGACGTGTGGGGAAGGCCGGACACGACGAGAGAGCGCTCGGGGTGGGATGACGACGCGGGCTCGGGAACTCCTGAACCGATCACGTGCGCTGCTGGGTGGCCCCCGCGCGGCGGCCTCCCAGCTACTCGGCCCACAGCCGCCAAGACCCGGCCTCGCGCGGCCCGCCACGCCGGCGGGCGTGGGGGCGCGCGCCGAGGCGCCGAGCCGGGACGGCCTGACCACAGGGCGGTCGCCGGCCAGGCCGACGGAGGCCGAGGAGGCGCTGGCGGCCATCTGCGCGGACCTCGCGCTGCGTGATCTCAACCTGGTCGACTCGCTGCTCGCGCAGCTGGAGGGCATGGAGTCCCGGGAAGAGGACGCCGACCGGCTCTCGGAGCTCTACCGGCTGGACCACCTCGCCGCCCGGCTGCGGCGCAACGCCGAGAACTTGCGGGTGCTCGCGGGCCGCGACGCCGGCGACAGCACGTCGGACACCTTGTCACTGGTCGACGTGATCCGCGGCGCGATGTCGTCCATCGACTACTACCAGCGGGTCACCGTCGGGCGGGTCGTCAGCCTGGGCGTCGTCGGCTTCGCGGCCGAGGACGTCAGCCGGCTGGTCGCGGAACTGCTCGACAACGCGACGAAGTCGTCGCCGCCGCACTCGCCGGTCCGGATCGGTGCCCATCTCACCGAGCAGGGCAGCGCGCTGCTGCGGATCGAGGACGAGGGCATCGGGCTTCCCCCGGAGCGGCTGAGCCAGCTCAACGCGCGGCTGGAGGCCGAGCCGGTCCTCGACGACGACGCGGTGCGGCACATGGGGCTGGCCGTGGTGCGCCGGCTCGCCGCCAGGTACGAGATCAGGACCTGGCTGGACCACCGCCACCCGCACGGCACCACCGCGTCGGTCCTGCTGCCGGCGCCGCTCATCAGCGAGCTGTCCGACGCCGGCTGGTCCGGCCTGCGGACCGTGGTCACCCCGTCGCCCGCCTCCGGTGCGGGGCCGGTCGAGGCGCCCCTCGCCGAGGCGAGCAGCGGTAACGGCAATGGCGCCGTCGCCTCGCTGCCGGGCCGGAAGGCGGCGAACGGGCGGGCGGGCTCGCGGGCGGCCGCGGCGGCCGCGGGCGTGCGCGACGCACGGCCGGTGGGCGCGGACGGCGGCCAGGCCGGCGGGCGCACGGATTCGGTCACCGGTCCGATGCTCGCGTCGGCCGCGCCCGGGACGACGGCGAGCGGGCTGCCGCGGCGGGTGTCCCACAGCCTGCGCGAGCCGCGCGGCAAGGGGGGCGGCGCACCCGTCGCCGCGGCGGGACCGGGCGGCGCGCCCGGCACCGCCGGGGCCCCGGCGCCCACGGAGGCCGACGTACGCGCCGGCCACCAAAAACTACTGGCGGATCTCGGCGCGTTCTCCGAAGGAGAGCAGGCTGCCCTCGACGAGTTGCGACGGGACTGAGGCCAACGATGGTTGCCCAGGAGCACAACCGCCACGCCAGCCCGGACTTCACCTGGCTGATCGACGACTTCGTCCAGAAGGTGCACGGCGCCACCCACGCCCTGATCATGTCCGCGGACGGGCTCGCGCTGGCCTCCTCCCAGTCGATGAGCACCGAGGAGGGGGAGCGTCTCGCGGCCATCGCCAGCGGGATGCTCAGTCTTGCCCGCAACAGCGCGGCCCTGTTCGGCAAGGGGGACTGCGAGCAGATCATCGTCCGGCTCTCCCATGGCTACTTCCTCTTCATGGGAATCGACGCCGGCGCCGGCTTCGCGGTGATGACCGGGCCGGACTGTGACATGAAGGTCGTCGGCTACGAGATGACGCAGTTCGTGATGCACGCCGGGCACGCCCTCACCCCGGAGCGGCGCGCGGACCTGCGGCGCGTCCTCGTCGGGCGCCGCCCGGCCGGCTGAGCCACCTCGAGTGATCCCGGGACAACGGCCGCCGGGCATGCGAAAGAAGACATTTTCGCACGCCCTTTGGCCTTCGAGGAGACAGGGAAAGTGATGGCGGTGCCGCAGGAGTCGAGGCCGGCGAGGCTGGTCCACACCGCGCGCAGCAAGAGGGTTCGGCCATATGCGCTGACCGGCGGCCGGACCAGGTCGCGCCACCATCTGCTGGTGGAGACCCTGGTGTCCGTGCCGCGGTACGACCCGGCGCTGAGCGAGGCGCTCATGCCGGAGTCGCAGGCGCTCTACGAGCGCGCCCGCTCGCAGCTGTCAATCGCCGAGCTGTCGGCGCTGCTGGCCATTCCGCTCGGTGTCGTCCGCGTGCTGATCAGCGACCTGGCGACGCAGGGCGCCGTGCTCATCCACCCGACGGCGCACGCCTTCCGCGACGATCGGGGCGTGCTCGAACGCATCCTCAGCGGCCTACGGGAGCTTCCCGTCTGACGGCCTTCGCGGCGTCGGTCCCCTCCCCGGAAGGAGGGGCCGGGTTCCGCCACCGCCAGGTGCGCTGCCACCAGACCAAGCCAGGACATTCAGGCGCCATGACTACAGGAACGCGGACGTGAGCCCTGCCGACATGACCCCCAGCGACCCGCGCCGCCCGGGCGCGCGAAACAAGGACGACGCGAGCGGCGGCCCACTGACGATCTCGGCGAAGATCGTGGTCGCCGGTGGTTTCGGCGTGGGGAAGACAACCCTCGTCGGGTCGGTGTCCGAGGTCCCCCCGATCAACACCGAGGCGTGGATGACCGAGGCGAGCGAGGGCGTCGACGACCTCCCGCCCAGCGGCGGGAAGACGACGACGACCGTCGCGATGGACTTCGGCCGGATCACGCTGGACCCCGACCTCGTGCTCTACCTGTTCGGCACGCCGGGGCAGGCGCGTTTCTGGTTCATGTGGGACGACCTGTCGCGCGGCGCGCTGGGCGCGATCGTCCTGGTCGACACCCGCCGCCTGGACCAGTCCTTCGCGGCGATCAACTATTTCGAGAACGATTCCGACGTGCCCTTCATCGTCGCCGTCAATCTTTTTGACGGAAAACTGTGGCACGACCTCGCCGAGGTGCGGGAAGCTCTTGCGCTGAGCCCGCGGACCCTGCTGGTGACCTGCGACGCACGCGATCCCGCGTCCGTCGTCGCGACACTGCGCGAGCTCGTGCTCTACACGATGTCGATGACCGAGACACCGGAGCCTACAGGGCCAATGGGCATGCGAAAATGATCTTCCTTCGCATGCCCGGCGGCCGTTGTCTCCAGGATCATTAGGAGGGCACGAACACATGCGTAAAGTGCTGGTCGTCGGGGCTGGCCAGTCCGGGCTTCAGCTCGCACTGATGCTCCAGGAACGTGAATACGACGTCACAGTGATGTCGGCACGCACGCCGGAGGAGATCCGGGGCGGCCGCGTCATGTCCACGCAGGCCATGTTCCACTCGTCGTTGCAGCACGAGCGTGACCACGGCCTGAACCTGTGGGAGAAGGACGCCGTCCGCATCGAGGGCCTCGGCGTGTCGGTCGCCGCGCCGGACGGCGGCCGTGCCCTGGACTGGTTCGGCCGCCTCGACGACTACGGCCAGTCCATCGACCAGCGCGTGAAGATGGCGGGCTGGGCGGAGCTCTTCGAACAGCGCGGCGGGAAGCTGCTCATCCACGGCGTCACCACCGCCGACCTGAACTCGCTCACGTCGCTCTACGACCTTGTCGTCGTCGCGGCGGGAAAGGGCGAGCTGGTCCAGCTGTTCGACCGCAACCCGGAGCGCTCGCCGTTCACCAGCCCGCAGCGCGCGCTGTCGCTGGCCTATGTGCACGGCCTCGCCCCGCGCCCCGAGCATCCCGACCACCCGGGCGTCCGGTTCAATATCGTGCCCGGCGTCGGCGAGCTCTTCATGATCCCGGGTTACACGACCAGCGGGAACTGCGACATCCTCTTCTTCGAGGGGATTCCAGGCGGCCCGCTGGACTGCTGGTCCGACCAGCCGGGCCCGGACGAGCACCTGGCGCGCCTGCTCGACCTGATGCGGACCTACGTGCCGTGGGAGTACGAGCGCTGCGCGGACGTGGAGCTCACCGACGCGCGCGCCACGCTCGCCGGCGGCTACACCCCGGTGGTGCGCCGGCCGGTCGGCGAGCTGCCCGACGGCGGCATCGTGCTCGGCATGGCGGACGTCGTCGTCGCGAACGACCCGATCACCGGCCAGGGCTCGAACAACGCCTCGAAATGCGCCGTGTCCTATCTGGACAGCATCCTCGCGCACGGCGACAAGCCGTTCGACCGCGTGTGGATGACGGCGGCCTTCGAGAAGTACTGGGACTACGCCCAGTACGTCACCACGTGGACGAACGCGCTGCTCGGCCCGCCCCCGGAGCACGTGCTGCAGATCCTCTGCACGGCGCAGGCCAAGGACGCGGTCGCCCGCCGGTTCGCCAGCGGCTTCGACAACCCGCCGGAGTTCTTCGAGTGGTTCATGGACCCGGCGAAGACGGCCGCCTACCTCGCGACCGTCTGAGGCGGTCCCGCCGGGGTTCCTGCCGGATCGGTGGAGCTTGCGGAGCCGATCTGGGAGGTCCGGGACGCTTCGCGCCCGCCGCCGGGCGCCGCCGTCGGGCGCTGAGCGCCCTCCCCGGGTGGATCCGGGTGAAGGCGTATTTCCGGGCTGGGCTGGTTCAGGGTCCAGGACGTGGCTGAGCTGGCGCCAGCGCCGATGCGCCGTCACCAGCGGTGGCTGAGTCGCGCGAATCGGTCGCCAACGCGGTGTCATCCCGCGACACCGCCTGACTTGCCCAGTCCAGTCAGCAGGGGCATGGCCTTGTCCAGCAGCGGCCCGAGCTGGCTCGACAACGGCGCGAGCTTGTCGAGCAGCGCGGGGCCGATCGCCGGCGCGCCCGCGCCGCCGGTCAGCGAGCTCAGCATCGGTGTGAAGATCGGCCCCAGGGCCGGGCCGACGACGTCCAGCAGGCTGACGCCGACATCCGCGCCGGGCCATTCGGCGGCGCCCGGGTCGAGTAGGCCCAGCCACGGATCGTTCGCGGCATAGGTGACCGGTCGCGGCGGGCCGGCCGGCCACATGGCGCGCAGGATGAGCGCGAGGTAGGCCGGGTCCAGCCCGGTGAACAGGCCGCGCACGGCGGTCCGCGGGGCCATCGCGGCCGGCACGTGCGCGGCCACCTCGACAGCGCCCAACAAGGGGAATACCACGACCCGGTACTGCGGCCGGGAGAACAGGTAGCCGGGCGTGCCCGGCGGCACCACCTCCCAGGAGCCGTCGCCGAACACCAGGTGCCCGGGGCCCGGCAGGTACGGCGCCAGCTCGTTGATCGGTCCGATGTGGCCGATCTCGGCGATCGCGGTCCTGATGCTCACCCTGCCGTCGAGGGTCCGGATCCCGTAGGCCTGCAGCCGCCCCACCGTGTAGAGCTCGCCGGGACCAGCCGGCACCTGGTCGAGCGCGGCGACCAGCGGCCCGGTGGCCAGGAACCCGGGAACATCGAGCGTCCCGAGCGGGATGGTCACCCGTTCGAGCCCGATCGGCCCGAACGGCGGCAGCCGCCCCGCATCGGAAGCCGCCGGAACCGGCACCCCTATGAGGGCCGACGCGGCGGGCGCGCCGGCGACCCCGGCCGCCCCCATGCACCCGGCCACGACCAGCGTCAGGGCCACGGCGCGAACAGCCCTACCAGACCGACCGCCTCGACTACACAGAGTAACCATTGATACGTAGGCTAACGGCGACGTGCCGGCCCTCCCGGCCGCCCGCGCCCCGGGCGTGGCGCCAGGCCACGACCCGGGCTCGCCAGCGGGCCAAGGCTCACAGCGGGCGCGACGGGCGCGACGGGCGCGACGGGCGCGACGGAGGCGACGGAGGCGACGGGCGGAGCAGGGCGGCTACGGGTGCTGGCTGCTCACGGAGACGATCTCGCCGGTCATGTAGGTCGAGTAGTCGCTGGCGAGGAAGGCGATGACGGTAGCGACCTCCCAGGGCTCGGCGGCGCGGCCGAAGGCCTCCCGGCGGGAAAGCTCGGCGAGGAAGTCCTCGTCGCTGACCTTGGCGAGGAACGGATGCATGGCGAGGCTCGGCGCGACCGCGTTCACCCGCACTCCACAGGGGGCCGCCTCCATGGCGGCGCACCGGGTCAGCGCCATGACGCCGGCCTTGGCCGCGGCGTAGTGCGCCTGGCCGGACTGGGCGCGCCAGCCGACGACGGAGGCGTTGTTCACGATCACGCCGGCGCCGGCGGGCAGCATCCGGCGCAGGGCGGCCCGGGTGGCCCGCATGGTGCCGGTCAGCGTCACGTCGAGCACCGTCGACCACTGCTCGTCGGTCATCTCGGTCAGCGGCACGTCGCCGCCGAGGCCCGCGTTGTTGACGAGCACGTCCAGCCGGCCGTGGGTGTCGTGGACGGCGTCGAACAGGGCGCCGATCTGCTCCTCGCTGCGCACGTCGCAGGGCACCGCCAGCGGCGGCGTGCCGGCCAGCTCGCCGAGCTTCGCCGCGGCCTCGCCGAGGCGGCGGACGTGGTGGTCGGAGACGACGACCGTCGCGCCCTCCAGCGCCGCCCGCCAGGCGGTGGCGAACCCGATGCCGGTGCCGGCGGCGGCGGTCACCAGGACGACCTTCCCTCGCAGCAGGTCCCGCCCAGGCGGTGGCTCCGGCGCCGCGCGGGGGCCAGCGGCCTGGGGCGTGGTCTCGGCGATCTTCCCGTCAGGCACGCGGCAGCCCCAGCGTTCTCTCGGCGATGATGTTGCGCTGGATCTCGCTCGACCCGGCGTAGACGGTGTCGGCTCTGCTGAACAGGAACAGAGACTGCTCGGGCCGCAGCTCGTAGGGCTCGCCCTCGACGAGCATCGCCTCGGCGCCGAGCACGTCCATCGCGAGCTCCCCCAGCCGCTGGTGCCAGGTCGACCAGTAGAGCTTCCCGATCGACGACGCCGGGCCGGGCGGAACGTCGGCGGTGGCATCCGCGAGCGTGCGTAGCGCGGTGAAGCGCATGATCTCGACGCCGATCCAGGCACGTACCAGGCGGTCGCGCAGGTGCGGTTTCTCCCAGGCTCCGTTGCGCTTGGCCAGGGCGATGATCCGCTCCAGCTCGCGTTTGAAGCCGACCTGCTGGCCGAGCGTGAAGGTGCCGCGCTCGAAGCCGAGCGTGGCCATCCCGATCCGCCAGCCGTCGCCCTCGGCTCCAACCAGGTTGGCCGCCGGCGTGCGCGCGCCGTCGAAGAAGACCTCGTTGAACTCCGATGTGCCGGTCATCGACACGATCGGGCGGATGTCGATGCCGGGCTGGCGCATCGGGACCAGCAGGTAGGAAAGACCCCGGTGCCGCGCGGAGCCAGGCTCGGTGCGCACCAGCGCGAACCCCCAGTCGGCCTGATGCGCGAGCGAGGACCAGACCTTCTGCCCGTGGATGACGTAGTCGTCGCCGTCGCGGCGGGCGCGGGTGGACAGCGCGGCCAGGTCGGAGCCGGCGCCCGGCTCGGAGTACAGCTGGCACCACAGCGCCTCGCCCGCACGGATCGGCGGCAGCAGCCGGCGGCGCTGGTCCTCGGTACCGAAGGCGATGAGCGTCGGGCCGACCATGCCGTCGCCGATCAGCCCGACCCGCGCCGGCGCGTCCGCCCGCGCGTACTCCTCGTGGAAGACGACCTGCTCGGCGACCGACAGCCCCCGTCCGCCGTGCTCCTTCGGCCACGACAGGCAGGTCCAGTTGGCCGCGGCGAGATGACGCTCCCAGCCGAGGCGCAGCTCGAACGCCTCATGCTCACGGCCGGGACCACCGAGGCCGCGAGCCCCCGCGAACTCACCGGTCAGCGCGTCGGCCAGCCACGCGCGCACCTCCTCGCGGAAGCCGGACGCCTCCGCGTGGGCCGCGCCCGGCGGCCCTGACGCCCCGCTCGGCACCAGCTCGCTCGACACCACGGCAGACAGGCTAGCGCGCCGCCCAAGCTAGCGCTTGGTTTCGCGCTCAGGCTCGACTTTACCCGGTCCCGTCCGTGGCTCGCGGGTGACCATTGTCCGTTCCAGAATGCCTGGTCGCGGTCACCCAGCGCAGGTCACGGATAGCCGCGGTCGCGCTAACCGGCCGAGTGGTCGCGGATGCCGTCGAAGACGGTGGTGAGGAACTGCTCAGCCAGCTCCGGCGGCCCGAGGGGCCCATCTGGGGAGTACCAGTGCACCGACACCCAGATCGCGTCGCGCAGGAAACGATGAGTCAGCCTGGGGTCGAGCTCGGCACGCAGCTCACCGGCGGCGACGCCGTCGCGCAGCGCCGCGAGCCACAGCCGCTGGCTTTCCTCCTCGGAGGCGCGCAGGTAGGCGAACCGTGGCAGCGTCGCCAGGTAGCCGCGCTCGTTCTGGAACACCGTGACGGCCGCGCGGTGCCGCGCGATCGCGACGAACGCGGCCTTCACCAGCGCGGCGATCGTGTCGCTCGGCCCAGCCTGCGCGGCGGCGATCGCGGCGTGCTGGGCGTGCAGGTCATCGAGGAAGCTCGACAGCAGCTCGTCGACGATCGACTCCTTGGAGTCGAAGTGGTGGTAGAGGCTGCCGGACAGCATGCCGGCGGCGTCCGCGATCTCCCGGACCGTCGTCGCCCGGTAGCCCCGCTCGGCGAACAGGCCGGCGGCGATCTCGACGATGGCCGCGCGCCGTTCCGATTCGCCAGCCGCCGCCGCTCGCCCGCCCCTGGCGGTGCGGGCGGCCCTGCCCTGCCGACCCGCGCGCGCCGGGGCGGGCGCGGCGGCCTTGGCTTCGGCCTCGGTCTCGGCGTCGCTGGCGGCGGCCCTCGACGTCGCCCCCGGAATGGCCCCGGCGGCGGTCGGCACGGAAGCCACGGGCGCGCCGTCCGCGGCCCCAATGGCGCCCGTGCGCCCGCCGGAACGGCCCCGGGCCCGGTCACGCGTCGGTGAGGTGTCCACCTCCGCATTATCGCCCGTCAACCAAGCGCTTGGTCGGTTCGGCGCCGCGTGACCGCGCGGTGATGGCGACCGCCGCCGCGACAGGGCCTCACGGTGGCCGCGACCGGCGGTCCGCTGGCGGCGACACGCCGAGAATCCGCGCGACTCGGCGCGCCGCGGGCGTACCTGCCCTCCCGCGGCCGCATCCGGAAACGTATGGTCAAGGGCGTGGTACCCGATGCCGACGGATTCGCGGACGATACCGGTGACGACCGCCTGGGCGCCGGCGGCCTCCTCGACGAGGCCGTGACCGGCGCCGACCTCTTCGGCGGTGACGTCCTGACCGACCAGACAGCGGGCGACGCGGCCCTCACCGCCCGGATACGGCGGCGCTCGCCGGGCTCGTTGGAAGCGGAGATCCTCAACGTGCTGCACACCGCGCGCCGCGAGCTCTCCCCCGGCCAGGTACGCGAGCGCCTGGTCAGCGGCGCCACGCTGTCGTACAGCGCCGTGGTCACGACGCTGACCCGGCTGCATGGCAAGGGGGTGGTCACCCGCCGCCGGGCCGGCCGCGCCTTCCTCTACCTGGCGGAGTCCGACGCGGCGAGCCTCGTCGCCTGGCGGATGAACCGCCTGCTCGACGAGCAGGCCGACCACCGCCCGGCGCTCACCCACTTCGTCGCCGCGCTCTCCCCCGGCGACGAGGCGCTCATCCGCCAGTTGCTCACGGAGAGCCTCGCGGACCCGGTCCCACCGTCCACCGGCCACGCGCCGGGCCAGGGCGGGCCGGACGGCGCCGCCGGGCGCGCCCCCCACAACGGGCAGGATGCTGGCGAGACAGGCCCGTGGGACAGGAGGCACGGCTCCGGCGACGGCCGCGCACCGGCCGGGCACTAGATGGTCGGCGAGCTGGTCCTCTGCGCACTGGTCGCCCCGCTGCTCGGCACGCTGGTGATGCGCCTGCTCGCGGACCGGGTGGCCGCGGGCATCGCCGTCGTCGCCTTCACGGTCTCCGCCTGCCTGCTCGCTCTCGGGACGGCGCTGGTGCTGCTCGCCGGTGGCATCCACACGACGACAGCGCTGGTGAACACCGGCAAACGTGGGTGGACCGCCGAGGCCTGGGCCGACGCCGGCCAGGATGTGTGGCTGTCGGGGCCGTGCGCGCTCGTCGCCGTCGTGGCCGCCGTCTCGGCGGCGCGGGCGTGGCGCCGGCAGCGGACCGCCCTGCGGGCCGCCGGGGTGGAGGCAGCCGCGCTTCCCGGCGGGGACATCGTCGTGGTGGTCCCCGGCAAGCACCCGGACGCGTTCACGCTGCCCGGCTCACCCGGCCGGATCGTGGTCACCGAGTCCATGCGCGCGGCCCTGAGTCCAGACGAGCTCGGGGTGGTGCTCGCGCACGAGCGCGCCCACCTCCGCGGCCGCCACCATCGCTACGTCGATGCGACAAGGCTCGCCGCCGCCGGCCAGCCGCTGCTGCGCCCGGTCGCCCGGCTGGTCGAGTACGGCGTCGAGCGCTGGGCCGACGAGCGGGCGGCGGTCGAGGTCGGCGACCGGGTGCGGGTCGCCCGCGCGATCGGCACGGCCGCCCTGGTCACCGCCGCGGCCGGCCCGCCGTCATCCCCTGGCTCCGCCTCGCCTGGTTCTCGGTGCCCGGCCGGTCACGCGTCGCTGGGCTCCGCCCCATCCGCGCTGCGCATCGCCGTACCTGACTGGCTGGAGGAGCCGGCACGCTCCGCGACCACGGTGTCGCGCCGCGCGCGGCGCGACGAGAGTGTCCGGCGGCCCCCACGCGCCCGGCGCGCCGATCGTGCCGGGCGCACTCCCCGGCCGGGCCCGGTCCCGCGCCGGGTCCGGGCCCTCCTACGCCCGCTGCCCGCCTCCAGCCACCTGATGCTGCTGACGATCCCGGCATTCCTGTCGCTCGGCTCCTGCTTCTTCGCCGGCAACATCTGCTACGACCTCCACCTCCCCCTGGCCATGGCCCTCGAGCTCGAGGCCCAGTTCTAGGAGAACGGTTCAGGCGCCCCGCAGACTACGGCGTGACGTGGTCACAACGCGGGGTACTGTTACCACATGGCCAGTCCCGCTCTTGACCTCGACGATGATGATGACGACGACGAGCACTCTGTCGGCATTCGCGATCTTTCGCACCACACCAGCCAGGTGCTCGGGCGGGTACGCGCGGGCGAGCGGATTGTTATCACAGACCGCGGCGAGCCGGTTGCCATGATGGTGCCGCTTCGCCGGTCGACCTGGATCCGGCCCGCCGCCGGATATGTCAACAGCGGTGACCCGGGCTGGGCAGCCCAAGCTGCCGAAGAACTCACCGGGTTCGGCGAATGATCATCGCAGATACCAGCGGTGTCCTGGCATTCCTCGACGCGGGCGCCGCCGAACACGCCGACTGCGTGGCGATTGTCGATCGGATCGAACGTCCGATGCTGATCTCGCACATGGTCATCGCCGAGACCGACTACCTGCTCACGACCAGATTCGGATTGACCGCGGCCAACCGGTTCCTGTCGGAGGTCGCGCGAGGGTCCTGGGAACTGGCCGCCAGCGACGCCCACGACATCGACACAGTCGTCACAGTGAACACGCGCTATGAGGCTCTCAAGCTCGGTGCGACCGATTGTCTGAACATCGTGCTCGCCGCGCGCTACGGCGCCAAGACGCTGTTCACCCTCGATCATCGCCACTACCGCGCCATCGTCCCGCTGGGCAAACCGGAGCCGTTCCTCCTGCTGCCAGCCGACCAAGATCACTGGTCACCGTACAAGCACCGGTGAGCCACAGGGCGGACACGGCGCCACCGCCGAGCGGTTCTGCGAGCTGACGGCAGTCAGTCGGCGACGTCGCGCTCAGCGACAATACCGGCGGGCGTGAGGCGAACTAGCAGTTCGCCGGGGACCCCGTTGCGGCGGCCGAACTCCTCGGCGCGGTCGGCGCCCATGTAGCGGCCGCCGATCGCGGCCGCCCAGCGGCGCACCTCGGCCAAGTCCTCCGACACGGTCACGGTGCCGCTCACGACCACGAACGAGTACGGCGGCGTGTCGTCGTCGACGCACAGGCTGGCCCGCCCATCCCGGCGCAGGTTGCGTCCCTTGAGGGTGTCGGCGCCGGTGTTGAACAGGATGTCGTCGCCGTCGAGCACGAACCAGATCGGGGCGATGTGCGGCCGCCCGTCCGCCCGGACGGTGGCAAGCTTCCCGGTCCGCGTCCCCGCCGCCGCGAACTCCCGCCACTCCCCCGCACCCATCGCCACCATGCCCCCACCCTCGCACACGCTCAGCGAGGCCGGGAACCGCGACCGTCGGCGGCTACCCCGCGAGACCCATAGCGGAGGAACAAGTTGGATATGGGTGTGGGAATCGAGGTTCGTCGTATCGCTGCGTCCGACGGCCCCCGGCTGCGCGAGGTGCGGCTGGCCGCGCTCGCCGACGCGCCCGGCGCGTTCTGGCAGACGTTCGACGGCGAGGCCGCGCGACCGAGCGACGACTGGCCCCGCCGGGCCGCCCGGGCCGCCGCGGGGGACGCGCACGCCACGTTCCTGCTGGAGCGCGATGGCGAGCCGATCGGGATGATCGACGTCCACCAGCCGTCGATGGCACCGGAGTTCCGCGAGCTCGCCGCGATGTGGGTGGCACCGGCCGTGCGCGCCACCGGTGCGGCCGACCTGCTGATCGAGGCCGCGCTGGGCTGGGCACGCTCGGTCGGCGCGATCGGGGTCCGGCTGTGGGTGGAGGTCGCGAACCTCGCGGCGCAGCGGACCTACCGCCGGCACGGGTTCAAGCAGATCAGCGGCCCCGAGCGCGACCACGCCGACCCGGCCGGGAAGTCCTACCTGTCGATGGCACTCCCGCTGAACCCCGAGGCGGCGGCATCGCCGACCTTCCTGGCCCGCGCAAGCGCCCCCTGGACCGACGAGTCGGGCTGAACCACCGCCCGCCAGGGCGCGCGCAGCTTCTCCTGCTCCGGTGTGCAGGCGAGATGCATGCGCACCTCTGCTGACCGCGCTCGTCCTGTCAGGCGGGTGGGCTCTGGCGGTCGAAGAGGATGCGGGCGAGCCAGAAGCGCAGGAAGGCGGCCATCGAGTAGCGCACGAACAGCGCCGCGCCGACGACGCTGATCGAGACGGCGACCGTGCCGAGGACGATCGCGTCGCGCTGCTGCAGCGGGTTCGTCGTCCCGTGCGAGATCACGTACGCGATGACCCCCAGCACGGGGCCGGCCGCCAGCAGCACGGCGCCCAGGCGCAGCAGCGCCCCCTCGCTGCGAGCCCGCGGATCTCGGATGCGCAGTGCCGCCATGTCGGCGCGGAACGCGTCGGCGCGGCTGCCGCTCCCCGCGCCGCCGGCCCGTTCGTCCGTGGCCGGCGGGGCCGGCGGGGCCGGCGGGGCTTGCCCGGCCTGGCTCGCGGGATCGGCCGCGCCGGTGGTGGCGGCGGTGCCGGTCGTCTCGATCGTCACGATCTCACCTCGTCGATCGTCGTCATCGCGTCATGCCTGGCCGCCGGCGCCCGGGCCGCGCGGCGCCGGAGGCGTCATCAGGACTGTTCTCGTCACGGGCGGGCCGCCCGCCCAGGTAGGCACCGGAGAGACTGCCGGCGATGTCGGCCGGCCGGCCGGCGGCGGCGATCCGGCCCTCGACCAGCACCGCCGCGGTGTCGGCGACCTCGAGGACCGCCGCGGCGAACTGCTCGACCACGATGATCGTCACGTTCTCGGCGGCGATCGCCCGGACGGACGCGTACAGCTCCGCCACCACCAGGGGCGCGAGCCCCATCGACAGCTCGTCGAGCAGCAGCACCGCCGGGTCGGCGACGATCGCCCTGGCCAGCGCGAGCATCTGCTGCTCGCCGCCGCTCATCGTGCCCGCCGGCTGGTGCAGCCGCTGGCCGAGTTTCGGGAACCGGGCGACAGCCCGTTCCTCGACGTCGGCCCGCGACCGGCCGCCGCGGTAGGTCATCATCCGCAGGTTCTCCCGGACGGTGAGGCTCGGGAAGACACCCCGCCCCTCCGGGATCAGGCACAGCCCTCGTCGGGCGAGGTCGACCGGGTCTGCGCCGGTCGCCCGCCGACCGCCGAGCACGACGTCGCCGGCGCTCGCCACGTGCAGGCCGGCGATAACCCGCAGCAGGGTCGACTTGCCGGCGCCGTTCGGGCCGAGGACCGCGAGCACCTGGCCGGCGCCGACGGCGAGGTCGACGCCGTGCAGCACCTCGACCCGGCCGTAGCGGGCGCGCAGGCCGCGGGTCTCGACCAGCGGCGCCCCCGCGCCGCCGGGTGCCGCGCCGGCGCCCGGCCGCGGCCCGGCGGTCGCTCCGGCCGGCAGAACGGCGGTCATCGCGGCTCCTCCCCGGCTGAGCCGGTCGTCGCGGTCAGCCCCGCCTCGCCGGGTCCAGTGCCAGTGGCGCCGCCGGCGGGCCCGGCGACC
This sequence comes from Pseudofrankia coriaricola, assembly GCF_032027725.1. Classification (NCBI taxonomy): domain Bacteria; kingdom Bacillati; phylum Actinomycetota; class Actinomycetes; order Frankiales; family Frankiaceae; genus Pseudofrankia; species Pseudofrankia coriaricola. The sequence continues at coordinate 24,157 of NZ_JASNFO010000021.1, forward strand.
GTGGCCACGGCGTCGGGGGCGGGGGCGGGGGCGGGCGTGGAGACGGTGCCGAGATATGCCTCACGGACGCGCGGGTCGGCGCGCACGCTCGCCGGGTCGCCCTCGGCCATCAGGGTGCCGAAGTCGAGCACGTACAGGTGCGCGCAGACGCCCATGACCAGCGTCATGTCGTGCTCGACGAGCAGGATGGCCAGGCCCTCACCGGCGAGCTCGCCGAGCAGGTCGGCGAAGGCCGCCGTCTCCTCCTCGTCCTGGCCGGACGCCGGCTCGTCGAGCAGCAGCACCCGCGGGCGCACGGCCAGCGCCCGGGCGAGCTCGAGGCGGCGGCCGAGGCCGGTGGGAAGCGTGTCCGCCCGCCGGTCGGCGAGCGCGGTGAGGCCCACCCGCGCGAGCAGCGCGCGCGGGTCGGCGGCGCCGACGGACGCCGAGCGGCGGCGCAGCCGGGCGGCGAGCTGCACGTTCTCCAGGACGGTGAGCTGCCCGAACAGCTCGAGGATCTGGAACGTCCTGGCGAGCCCGCGCCGGGCGCGCCGGTAGGGGGCGAGCCGGGTGATCTCCTGCCCGTCGAGCAGGACCCGGCCGGAGCTGGGCGGGAGCAGGCCGGTGAGGACGTTGAACAGGGTGGTCTTGCCCGCGCCGTTCGGGCCGATCAGCCCGGTGACCCGGCCGGCCTCCACGCCGAGGTTGACGGAGTGCAGCGCGACGTGCCCGCCGTAGCGGACCGTCACGTCGCGGACCTCAAGCAGCGCCAACGCGGACCTCCCCGAGACGGGACTCATCGACGCCGGCTAGGGCCAGCCGGGCGTCGAGGACGTCAAGGTCGGTCTGGCTGACCGGGGCGTCGAAGCCGAGCCATTCCAGCGGACCGGACAGGCCCTCGTCCGGCCCGGAAGCGACGACACCCCCGCCGACGCCGGTCGCGGCCGCCACCGGTGCGGCAGCCGCGGCGGTCGCGGTCGCGGTAGTGGTGGTAGTGGTAGTGGCGGCGGCGGTCGCGGTCGCGGCAGTCGCGGCCGCCTCGGAGGCGACCGTGTCGGCCGGGACAGCGACCGTCCCGGAGGCGCGATCGACGAGCGAGCGGGCGAGCAGGGGCGCGGCGACGGCGACCACCAGGATCCCCAGCATGAGCACATCCCCGTCGACCACGTGTGCCAGCCGCAGCACCCACAGCCCGGTGACGATGCCCACGGAGCCGACCAGCACGGCGGGCACCCGGCGCACCGGCTCGTAGGCCGGCCGCAGCACCGACGGGATCAGCCCGTTCGGGTTGGCCGCGAGCGCCAGCGCCGCGAGGCCGGCGAGCGTGGCGGTCACCCGGGTGGCCGAGTCGCCGGCGGCGCTGCTGATCGCGGCGGTGCCGAGCAGCAGCCCGGCGGCCAGGCCGCTGCCGATCGAGCTCACCCCGGCCACGACAACGAGCAGCAGCAGGGTCAGTCCGGTGAAGAAGCTGAAGGAGTCGGCGGTGGTGGAGCGCACCGCGGAGGCGTAGACGCCGCCGCCGAGCCCGGCGAGCCCGGCCGACAGGGTGAACACGGCGAGCGTCGTCAGCCGCACGTTCATCCCGAGCGTCGCCGACGCGGCCGGGCTCTCCTTGACGGCGATGAGCCGCTGGCCGAGCTCGCTGCGCCGCACCGCCACGACGGCGAGCGCGGCGAGCGCGAACAACACCGCGCCGGTGATGAAGAACGTCTTCGCCGAGTCGGTGTGGAAGCCCCCGACGCGGAACCGGTCGGCGGACAGCGTCCCGCCCTGGAACAGGTCGAAACGGTGCCCGGCCACGGTGAACGACGGCAGCTGGAAGATCCAGTTGTCGAGGGTGACGGCGAACGCGCCGGTCAGCAGCGCCAGGTAGATCCCGGACAGCCGCAGCGCCGGCAGCGACACCACGGCGCCGACGACGGCGGCGACCGCGGCCGCGAGCAGCAGCGCCGCCGGGTTGCCGCCGTTGCCGGCGTGCGCGACGACGGCCGCGCCGATGCCGGCGAAGCTCAGCTGGCACAGCGAGATCCGCCCGGCGTAGCCGACGAGCGGCACCATCGACACGCCGACGATCGCGAGCCCCCACATCGACGTGGAGGCGAACAGGTCGGCCTTCGACATCGTCGTCGCCGCGATGACCGCCCCGAAGACGACGGCGGCGCAGAACCCCAGCCCGCCGCCCCAGGTGGGTGTCGGGGTGATCTCGCGGACGGCGAGCGCCGGCCGGCCGCGCAGCCGGGAGGCGCGCAGCACCAGCAGCGCGACGAGCAGCACCAGCACCGGCACCACCGGCAGCGCGCCGCGCAGGTACTGCTGGCCGTAGTGGACCTTCGGGAGGTAGCCGACGGCGTAGTCGGCGGCGAGGCCGACCACGAGCGCGCCGACGAACGTCATCGGCAGGCTGCGCAGCCGGCCGATGACAGCGGCCGCGTAGGCGTTCACGATCAGCAGTGTCAGCGGGATCGCCGACATGGTGAGCTTCGGCGCGATCAGGATTCCGGCGAGCGCGGCGAGCGCCGTACCGGTCATCCAGGCCAGGCGCGCCGACGTGCTGGGCCGCGCCCCGTTGAGGGTGGCCAGGGACGGGTCGTCGACACGGGCGCGCATCGCGACGCCGGCGCGGCTGTGGTGCAGCAGCAGCCACAGGAGGACGGCGACCGCCGCCGCGACGCCGAGCACGAGCACGTCGTTGTAGGGCACCGAGATGGTGCCGAGGTGGAAGCCCTTGCCGGCGAACAGCTCCTGAGACCGCCGGAACGTGCTCGGGTCCCACAGCCACTGGACGAGCGAGACGAGCACGACAAGCACCGCGACGGTGACGACCAGCCTGGTCGACTCAGGAGCGCCGGCGAGCCGGCGCATCACCAGCCGTTCGAGCAGCAGGCCGAACAGCGGGGCGGCGACGAGGACGCAGAGCGGCAACGCGAGCGGGGCCGGCAGCCCCCAGCCGACGGCAAGCTGCCAGTAGGTGAAGGCGGCGAGCATCCCGGTCGCGCCGTGGGCGATGTTGAACACGCCGGTGGTGACGTAGGTGAGCGTCAGCCCGGATGCGCTGATCGCGTAGATCCCGGCGGTGGTCAGTCCACTGATGGTGAAGACCAGGAACTCGTGCACGCGCGACCTCCCGTCCCCTGCCCGCCGTCTGGCGGTCGCCCGACGGCCTGGGCCGCCAGGCGACCCGCGGCCGAGCGGCGCGGCCAGCCCGGCGACCACGGCCACCCACGCGGGCGGCCGGCGATCACTGTGGCCTACGCCACAGGACGCTCGGGGACATAGAACACGTTCCTAATCGATCAGGCAATGTTTTCACCCGACCGGCCCACAAACAGCCGCGCACGCTCGGGAAGGTTACGGAAGATCTCGGAGCGACTACCCCACGTGACAGTGATGCGGACTCTCGGCGCGGCTCGGCGGACCGGCCTCCCACATCACTAGAACAGGTTCTCGTTATGCGATAGAACCCGGATAGACGTAGGAACACGTTCTCATCGTGCCCGCCGCGACGCGCCTGTCGCGGTGTTCTCGTCGCTCCCCCGCCGGCCGGGCCGCACGGGTGGGCGCGACGCCGGGAGGCAGCCTTGCCTGTGTCATCTGGTGCCAGGTCCGGACCAAGGATTGTCACCAACACCGTCGAGTTCCCCTACCGCCGCAGCCTCGGGCCTGTCATCGGCACCTTCGTCGCCGCGCTCGCCCGCGGCCAGATCCTCGGGGTGCGCAGCGGCGAGCGGGTACTCTGCCCGCCGCTCGAGTACGACCCGGACACCGGCGCCGCCACGTCCGGCGAGTTCGTCGCCGTCGGCCCCGTCGGCACCGTCCGCTCGTGGACATGGGTCGGTGAGCCGAACGCGCGCCACCCGCTGGACCGGCCGTTCGCCTTCGCCCTCATTCAGCTCGACGGAGCCGGCACGAGCCTGCTGCACGCGGTCGACGCCGGTGGCGAGGGCGAGGGCGCGATGCGCACCGGTCTGCGGGTCGTCCCCCGCTTCCGCGCCGAGCCGAAGGGCCGCACCGACGACCTGGCCTACTTCGTCCCCGAGGGCGCCGAGACCACCGACGCGGGCGTGGTGAACGGTGCGACGCTCGCCGCCGTCGGCGGCGAGCCGCGCGCGCCGCTCGAGCCGGTGGAGACGATGGAGTTCTGGTCGTCGCTGACCTACAAGGAGGCGCTGTCGGCCGCCAGCGAGCGCTACGCGCGCTCCCTGCTCGCCGGGCGGCTGCTCGGCCAGCGGTGCCCGACGTGCGCGAAGGTCTACGTCCCGCCGCGCGACTTCTGCGCGATCGACGGGATCCCCCTGAACGAGGGCGACGATCTGGCGCTGCCCGACCGCGGCGTCATCACCAACTTCACGATCGTCACTCCGGTGAAGTACCCGGGCCAGAAGGAGACCGAGCCGTTCGTGCGGGTCTCGGTGCTGCTCGACGAGGTCGACGCGCCAGTGGGCCAAAGGGCAGGCGAAAATGATCTTCCTTCGCCTGCCCGGCGGCCGGGATCCGAGGGGGCAGAGGGCCAAAGGACAGGCGAAAATGATCTTCCTTCGCCTGCCCGGCAGCCCGGATCCGAGGGGGCAGAGGGCCAAAGGACAGGCGGAAATGATCTTCCTTCGCCTGTCCGGCAGCCGGGGTCTGAGGGAGCAATGATGGGCCTGCAGCCCGTCGTCGACGTCTCCAACGAGGAGGTACGGGTGGGTATGCGGGTCGAGGCGGTGTGGCTGCCGGAGGCGGAACGCAACGCTGACGAGCTCGGCAACCGCGGGTGGGGCTCGGCATCCGGCGCGATCACCGGCTGGCGGCCGACCGGCGAGCCCGATCTGCCCGTCGAGCGCTACATCGACCGGGTCTTCTGATGAGCACCGATCAGGGCCCGAGCGGAACCAGGGACACGGTCTTCGGCGAGCCGATCGCGATCGTCGGCTACGCCGTCTCGCCCATGACCGAGTTCGCCGAGGACACCGAGGTGCGGCTCTGCCTGGACGTCGTCACGCGGGCGCTCGCCGCCTCGGGGCTCGGCCGCAAGGAGATCGAGTTCACCTGCTCGGGCAGCGCCGACTACCTGTCCGGCGGCACGTTCACCTTCGTCGCCAACCTCGACGCCGTCGGTGCCTGGCCGCCGATCCGCGAGTCCCACGTCGAGATGGACGGCGCCTGGGCGCTGCACGAGGCGTGGGTGCGGCTGCTGGTCGGCGAGGAGCGCACCGCGCTGGTGTTCGGCTCCGGCAAGTCGTCCACCGGTGATCTGTCGCGGGTACTCACGCTGCAGACCGACCCGTACTACCTCGCGCCGCTGGGCGCCGACCCGCTCTCGCTCGCCGCACTGCAGGCGCGGGCGCTGCTCGACTCCGGCCGGGCGACCGAACGCGACCTCGCCGCCGTCGCCGCGCGGGCACTCCGAGCCGCCGTGACCAGCCCACACGCCCTGCCCGCCCTCGCCGCCGCTGGTGCCAGCGGCGCGGGCGGCGGCGACGACAGCCTCGACGCCCAGATCGACGCGCTGCTCACGGCCGACTACGTCCGTTCGCCGCTGCGCACGCACGACACCCCGCCCGTGACGGATGGCGCGTGCGCGCTCGTGCTCGCCACCGCGCCCGTGGCCAATCGGCTCGCCGAGGAGAAGGGCATCACCCCGGTGTGGATCACCGGCCTCGAGCACTTCGTCGAGCCGCACCAGCCGGGCATGCGGGACCTCACCGACTCGGTGTCGGCGAGGCGCGCGGCCCAGGCGGCGGGGCTCACCGACGGCGGCCCGGTCGAGGTGGCGGAGCTGTCGGCGCTCTACAGCCACGAGGAGATCATCCTGCGGGAAGCCCTGGGCCTCCCGGACGGCTGCGAGATCAACCCGTCGGGCGGGCCGCTGGCCGCGAACCCGACGATGGCCACCGGTCTGGTGCGCGTCGCCGAGGCGGCCAGGGCGATCCAGGAGCGCGGCGTGAGCCGGGCGCTCGCGCACGCCACCTCCGGCCCGTGCCTGCAGCAGAACCTCGTCTGCCTGCTGGACCGCCAGCCCGTCGGCCAGGAAGCACACACCAGCCAGGAAGGAGGCGCGCGGTGAGCGGCGAGCCGTGCGCGGTCATCGGGATCGGTCAGACCCATCACAAGAGCAAGCGCCTGGACGTGTCGCTCGCGGGCCTCGTCCGGGAGGCGGCGGCCCGCGCGCTCGCGGACGCGGGCCTGGACTGGCCCGACATCGACGCCGTCGTCATCGGCAAGGCGCCGGACGCGTTCGAGGGCGTCATGATGCCCGAGCTCTACCTCGCGGACGCGCTCGGCGCCGCCGGCAAGCCCATCCTGCGGGTCCACACCGCCGGCAGCGTCGGCGGCTCGACCGCGATCGTCGCCTCGCACCTGATCCACGCGCGGCGCCACCGCCGGGTGCTCGCGGTCGCGTTCGAGAAGCAGTCGGAGGGCAACGCCCAGTGGGGCCTGGCCGGAGGGAAGTCCGGCGGCATGGGCGCGGGCGGCATCTTCGCGCCGTGGATCCGCTCCTATATCCGCCGCTCCGGCGCCCCCGAGCACATCGGCTGGCAGGTGGCGGTCAAGGACCGGCTCAACGCCCTGAAGAACCCGTACGCCCACCTGAAGATCGCCGACATCTCGATCGAGAAGGTCCGCGACTCCTTCATGCTCTGGGATCCGCTGCATTTCCTGGAATCCTGCCCGAGCTCCGACGGGGCGTGCGCGATCGTGCTGACCGACGAGGCCGGCGGCCGGGACGCGGCCGCCGCGGGCCGCTCCCCCGCCTGGGTCGCCGCGACGGCTATGCGCAGCGAGCCGACGTCGTTCCCCGGCCGCGACGCGGTGCGCCCGCGGGCGGGCGTCGACTGCGCACACGACCTGTACCGGGCCGCCGGCATCACCAACCCGCTCGCCGACATCGACGTCGCCGAGCTGTACGTGCCGTTCAGCTGGTACGAGCCGATGTGGCTGGAGGGCCACGACATCACCGGCCCGGGTGGCGGGTGGAAGCTCGTCGAGAGCGGCGAGACCGAGATAGGCGGCTCGTTCCCGGTCAACCCGTCCGGCGGCGTGCTCTCGTCCAACCCGATCGGCGCGTCCGGCATGCTGCGCTTCGCCGAGGCGGCCCTGCAGGTCCGCGGCCAGGCCGGTGAGCACCAGGTCGACGGTGCCCGCACCGCTCTCGGCCATGCCTACGGCGGCGGCGCCCAGTACTTCGCCATGTGGATCGTGAAATCCTCGTTGTGAACCAGACGCGGCCGTGAGCCCACAGCCGTGGGCCTCGCGGCCGTGAGCCCCGTGCAGCAGCGGTTCCGATCAGAGGAGATCACCGGTGCCGTTACCCGACGAGTTCCACGCGCTGGCTCGGAAGGTCAACAACTGGGGCCGGTGGGGGCCGGAGGACGAGCGGGGAACGCTGAACCTGCTCACCGACGAGGCGGTACGCCGCGGGGTCGCGTCGGTGCGGTCGGGGAAGCGCTTCCCGCTCGCGATCCCGCTGTCTCAGAACGGCCCGCAGGTGGGGTTCATCCCGGGGCGGATCAACCCGATCCGCACCATGATCTCCCTGAACGAGCCGCTGACCGGTGACCCGGCCCAGGTGTGCTTCTCCGACGACATCTTCGTGATGGGTGCGCAGGCGGCGACCCACTGGGACGCGCTCGCGCACGCCTCCTACGACGGCCGGATCTACAACGGCTTCGGGTCGGCCACCGTCACCGCGGCGGGCGCCGCCCGCTGCGGCATCGACAAGGCCGGCCCGATCGCCGGGCGCGGGGTGCTGCTCGACGTCGCCCGCGCCAAGGGCGTCGAACGGCTCGACGGCGGCTACGCCATCACCGGTGACGATCTCGACGCCGCCGCCGACCTCGCCGGCGTCACCGTCGAGCCGGGTGACATCGTGCTCGTCCGCACCGGCCAGATGCGGCTCCTGCACGCCGGCGACAAGATGAGCTACCTCTACCCGGTCGCCGGGCTGTCGCTGCGGTCGGTCGAGTGGATGCGCGGGCACGACGTCGCCGCGGCGGCCACCGACACCATCGTCTTCGAGGTCTACCCCTGCGAGCTTCCGGATGTCGAGCTACCCGTTCACCTGCTGCACCTGGTGGAGATGGGCATGACCCAGGGCCAGAACTTCGACCTCGAAGCCCTCTCCGCCGACTGCGCCGACGACGGCGCCTACACCTTCCTGCTGGCGGCGACGCCCGAGCCGCTCGCGGGCGGCTTGGGCGGCCCGGTGGCCCCACTCGCCATCAAGTAGGCGTCAAGGCATCCGCGCGCGACCCGTGCCGAGGTGGCCTGGGGCCGGGTAGGGAGTGTCCGAGCGTCGCTCTCCCGGCACAAGCGGCAGGAGGCGGCGTGGCGCGCCGATGCGACCCCCGTCAGCGGAACACCCGCCGCAGCCACTGTGCGATGCCCTCGAGGACGAGCGTGGTGACGATCACCATGAGCACCAGCGTCGTGACCTGTCCGTGCAGTTTCAGCACGGGCGAGGCGACCGTCAGGTAGTAGCCGATGCCGCTGCCGCCGACGATGCCGAGGATCGTCGCCGCGCGCAGATTGTTGTCGACAAGGTACAGCGAGTTACTGATGAGCGACGGCAGCCCCTGCGGCCAGGTCGCCGCGAGGTAGCGCTGGCCCCGCGTCGCGCCGGCGGCGGTGAGGGCGCGCTCCGGTCCGGACGGCACCTCTTCGAAGGAGTCTGCGATGAGCTTGCCGAGCAGGCCAACCCCGCCGAAGGCGAGCGCGACGACGCCCGCCTGGTTGCCGAGGCCGGTGACCATGATGAGGAAGATCGCGAGAACCAGTTCCGGCACCCCGCGGAAGATCACGAGAAGGACGCGGAACGCGTTACGCACCCGGCCGTTCGGGGCGACGTTTCGCGCGGCGAGCGACCCGAAGAGCAGCGAGAAGAACAGCGAGAGCACCGCGGCCGCGAAGGCGACCTCGATGGTCACCAGCAGGGCATGCATGTACTCGCTGAAGGTGTGGCTGCCGTAGTTCGGCGGCCAGAAGCTCTCGAGCGTCGGCCGGACGTATTCCCACGTGACGTCGCTGAACTTGACGTCCGCCATCCAGTAACTGCTGATGATGAGCGCCACGGCGGCGAGCGACCAGATCAGGTTACGCACCCGGGGGCGGGTCCACGGGCGCTTCATCATCGACTCGGCACCCGTGGACCCCGCGCCCGCGCCGAGCTTCGGCGCGGGCGCTGGCTCATTCCTGGTCGCCCTGCGCACGATGCGGTCGCCGAGGTTGTTGCCGGCGGGCTGGATACCGAGCAGGTTGCGCCGGATGGTCGACGAGACGATCTCGAGCACGACGCAGAGCACGAAGATGACGATGGCGATGCCGAGACCGCGGCCGTATCCCTCCGGAAACCTCTCGAAGGAAATCTTCATCGCGTAGCCGAGGCCGCCCACACCGGCGTAGCCGAGGATCGCCGAGCCGCGCAGGTTGATGTCGAAACGGTGCAGCGTGGTCGCGATCCACGACGGCAGCACCTGTGGGAAGACCCCGGACCAGAACTCCTGCGCCCGCGACCCGCCCGCCGCCCGGATGGCGAGGCGCGGGCCGTCGTCGATCTGTTCGATCGCGTCGGCGAACAGCTTCGAGATCATGCCGATCGAGTGGATCCCGATCGCCAGGATGCCGGGCAGCGGGCTGCCGAGGACGAAGACCAGGGCGAACGCGAGGGCGAGGACGACGTCCGGGATCGCGCGGGTGATGACGCCGATCGCCCGGCCGACCGGGCGCAGCCAGCGCGCCGGAGTCGTGTTGTGGGCCGCGATCCACGCCACCGGGACCGAGATGAGCGCGGCGATCACGGTTCCGAGGATCACGATGCCGAGCGTGAGCCCAATGAGGTAGAACAGGTCGCTCGGCCCCGGAACGCTGATCGGGTCCATCTGCCCGAACACCTTCGCGGCGTTGTCGAAGCTCGCGACGGTGTTGCTCCACGAGAAGTCGAGCGTCGTGAGCGAGTAGACCGCGAAGCCGAGCATCGCCAGGATGACGACGCCGCCGGCGATCTTGTTCGCTCCGACGGGCCGCCGCGGCGCGCGCCGCGCGACGTCCGGCGCGGCGGCTCGAACGGCCTCGACCGTGGTCATACCGTGCCGTCCTGGACCGGCACCGAGGGGTGAGCCGCGCCGTCCTGAACCGGCAGGTCAACCGGCACGTCGGACAGCTCCGTCGCGATCGCCTTGAGCTCGGCGGTCGAGGTCGCCACCCGCCCGTAGATCTCCATCACCTGGGCCTTGCTGAGGCCGTCGGTGGTGGTGTCCAGCACGACCCCGCCCTGGCGCAGGCCGACGATCCGGTCGCCCCAGTCGAGCGCGAGGTCGACCTGGTGCAGGCTGCACACGACGGTCAGGCCGTCGTCAGCGGCGATCTCCCGGATGAGCCTCATGACCTGCTCGCTCGACTCGGGGTCGAGGCTCGCGACGGGCTCGTCGGCGAGCAGGATCTCCGGGCTCTGCATCAGCGCGCGGGCGATCGCGACGCGCTGCTGCTGGCCGCCGGAGAGCTGGTCGGCGCGCTGGTAGGCCTTTTCGAGCAGGCCGACGCGGTCCAGGTGGGTCAACGCGGTGAGCCTGAGGCTCTTGGGGTACGACCACAGGCCGATGCGCGGGCCCGACAGGCGCGAGAGCGCGCCGGTCAGCACGTTCTCGAGCACCGTGAGGGAGGGCACGAGCTCGAACTGCTGGAAGATCATGCCGACGCGGCCGCGCAGCGCGCGCAGAGCCTTCGTCTTGAGGGCGGGGACATTCTGCCCGAGGACCTCGACCGTCCCCTTGGTCGGGAACTCGAGGCCGTTGAGATGCCGGAGCAGCGTCGACTTGCCCGAACCGGAAAGCCCGAGCAGCACGACGACCTCCCCGGACTCCACCGTCAAATCGACGTCGTGGAGTGCTCGCGTGGTGGAGCCGAAGTCCTTGGTGACTCCGCTCACCGAGATGATCGGGGAGGCCGCCGTGCCGCTCATGAGCTACCTGTCTCTTCTATCCGACTACTCAGCGCGGTCCGCTACTTGGCGCAGTCCGCGGCGGTGACCTTCGTGCAGATGTCGCGGATCGCGTCGTAGTAGCTGTCGTCCTCGGGCTTCGCGGCCTGGAAGGCGTCCTTGAAGCCGTCGGTGACCGTGATGCCCTCCGCGGTGATCTGGTCGAGCGTCACGCTGCCCAGCGTCGCCTTGAGCTTGTCCTGGACGCTCTTCGGCAGGGTGGTCGAGATAGTCATCGGGCCACCGGGCACGTACTGCTTGTCGACCACGGTGAGCGTGCCGTCCTTCACGCCGGCCTCCGCTTCCGAGTCCTCGGCGAAGCCCGCGTCACACTGCTTCGAGGCCACGGCCTGGACCGACTTGTCGTGGGCGCCGGCGAAGGACGCCTTGAAGTCGGCGAAGGTCGGGTTGCCGCTGGCGTCCGTGCCCGACGGGGTGATGTTGAGGCCCGCCTTGCTGAGCGCGAGCATCGGGAAGAGGAAGCCGGAGGTCGAGCTCTTGGAGACGAAGCAGACGGTCTTGCCCTTGAACCCGGCCACGGAGGTGATGTCCGAGCCCTTCGGGACGATCGCCTCCGAGTAGTAGCCCGGGTCGGTCAGACCCTTCGAGGCGATGACGGCCGAGACGACCGTGTGCTTGGCGCCCTTGTTGGTGGCATTCACGTAAGTGAGGCCGGAGAACGCCGCGACGTCGACCTTGCCCGCGACGGCGGCGGCGATGAGAGCCGTGTAGTCGGCGGTCGGGAAGTACTCGACCTTATAGCCGGTCTTCTTGGCGATGTACTCCTCGAGCGGCTTCCAGTTCGAGTCCGAACCCGCCTGGTCGGGCACCGTGCCGAAGACGAGGGTGCCGGCGCCCTTGGCGAAGGTGCCCGCCTCGGCCGAGCCGCTGGCGCCGGTCGTCGCGCCGGCCGAGTCCGTGGAGTCGTCAGAGGAACCACAGCCCGCGAGAGCCGCGACGGCGAGCAGCGCGCCGACGGCGGCGCCGGCCACGGCCCGCTTGGTGCCGATGAAACGCATGTGGACCCTTTCGATGTTCTTAGTCGGTTTTGGCGCGTACTGGTGCCCCGGCAGGTCCACCGCGCTGGGCGCGAGGCGGTCCGGGACGGGTGGTGGTCGTGGATGCCTGGGTTTTCTCGGGACCGGGTCGCCGGTCCGGGTGGGGTGGCTGGCTTGTCAGGGAGGAGCCGCGGCCCGGTGGGCCACGGGAGGTCAGGGGGTCAGACGGCGCCCGTCGGGACAGGCGCGCCAACCGGGTTCCGCGTCGCCGCGGCGAGGGCCGCGGCGAGTTGGCCGGCCGGCTCGGGGGCCGCGGCGACAACGCCGCTCCTCCACCGCCGTGTCAGGCCGACGTCGAAGCCGAGCGGACGGCCGTCAATGTCGCGGACCGCCCCGCCGGCGGCGACGGTGGTGGTGGCAGTCACCAACGCCGCGGCCAGGTCGCCAGGCCGGCGGGTGCCGACGGCGGCGAACGCGTCAGCGGCAACCTCGGCCATGCGCACCGTCTCCAGGCATGAGATCTCCAGGCATGAGATCGACTGGATCCGGCCGAGGTGTCGGGTGTCCCTCTCAGCCGCGGGCGCCGGACGCTCAAGGCGCCGGGTGGCATCGCCGCCCCTCCGGCCGGTCACGGCGTCACCGCCGGACAGACGCGAAACCGCTCGGCGGCCGCCACACGCGGGATCCGCGAAATGCGGCCCCGGCATATGGCGAGACGCCGCCATTCCTCCGCGCAGGCAGGCTCGCGGGACCCCCGGTCGTCCACGTCCAGAACCTTGATGGCCCGGCCTGAACGGGCAGTGAACCATGAGCGTTGCGCCAGCAACGTTCGTGTGTCGTGGGCAAGGCGATTTGCGCATGTTCGTCGCGACTGTCTGCACACGTTACGAGGACATGTCCAACGCGAGACGCGGCCGTCAGCCGTGACGCAACGATGACGCAACGCTGCCAAGAGCCGACCCGTTGACGCCCACGCACCCACGGGCTTGGACGTCTTCCACAAGCCAGGACACAACGATGTTCCGCTGGGCCGCGCGCCCGGCCCAGCCACAAACAGCAACGACGCATCAGCGCCGTGTCAACAAAACCACCTCGCCAGGCCGCACGAGCCCGACCCCGCCATATGTCTTAGCCCGGGTCCACACGGGGAGGACGCTCCGCGCTCATCGAGTAGTCCGGGTCTCGCGTGTCCGGCCCGAAGAGCCAGCCGAGCAGCGCGGACAGGACGAGCACGCCCAAGATCACGAGGGTGGTCATCGCCGCCCTCCCGCCGAGCATCCGCGACGGCCGCCGGGGGCCCCGGCGGCCGGTGACGCGACGAGGCCGGGATGCACCACGAGGAGAGCGCCAGCGGCGGATGTCGCGAAAGCGGATGACGGGTCCGGAACGATAGCGCTATCTTCTATCTTCATGGGAAATGGTAGCAGTGGGGACGTCGGCAGCGTCGACAAAGTCACCGACGAGTTGCGCTCCCTCGCTGATACCCGGGCCGTCGGCGCTCGCCTGCCGAGCACCCGAGACCTGCAGCACCGGCTGGGTGTCGGCCCGGTGACCGTGCAGCGGGCGCTCGCCCGCCTGGTCACCGAAGGCGTGCTGGTCACCAGGCCGGGCGCCGGCACCTTCGTGTCCGCCCGCCGGGCCGCCCGCGTCGGCGACACCGACTGGCAGCAGGTGGCGCTCGGCGCGAGCCCGGTGTCGACGTCCGGCGTCGACGTGCTGCTGGCGAGCGCCCACTCGACCGGCTTCCAGCTGGGCGGCGGCTACTTCGACGCGACGCTGCGCGCCGACAGCCGGCTCGCCGCCGCGGCCAGCCGCGCGGTGCGCCGGCCGGACGCCTGGAGCGCGCCGCCGCCGGCCGGCGTCCCCGAGCTGCGCAGCTGGTTCGGCCGCCAGGTCGGCGCCGACCCCGACCAGGTGCTGATCACCCCGGGCGCCCAGGGCGCCCTCTCGGCCGTCTTCCGCGCCCTCCTGCCGGCGGGGAGCCCGGTGCTGTTCGCGGTGCCGACCTACCCCGGCGCGCTGGCGGTCGCACGCAGCGCCGGCCTCGTCCCGGTGCCGGTGCCGACCGACGTCGACGGCATCCGCCCGGAGCTGCTCGAGCGGGCGCTGGCGGCGACGTCGGCCCGGCTGCTGTTCCTGCAGCCGACGTTCGCCAACCCGGACGGCGGCGTGCTCGCGCACGCGCGCCGCCGCGAGGTGCTCGACATCTGCGAGCGGGCCGGCGCGTTCATCCTCGAGGACGACTACGCGCGCTGGCTCGGCCACGGGCAGGTCCCACCGCCGCCGCTGTGGCGCGACGACGACCAGGGCCGGGTCATCACCGTCTGCTCGCTGACGAAGATTCTCGCCCCGAGCCTGCGCATCGGCGCGATCGTGGCGCGCGGGCCGGTGATGACCCGGCTCGCCGCCATGCGCCAGGTCGACGACTCGTTCGTGCCCATGCCGCTGCAGCACACCGCCGTGGAGATGGTGGCCGGGCCGGGCTGGCCGGCCCAGCTGCGCGCCGCCTCGGCGGCGCTGCGCGCCCGGATGGCCACGCTCGCGGCCGCCCTCGCCGGCGAGCTGCCGGAGTGCTCGTTCGAGAACCCGCGCGGTGGGATCAGCATCTGGCTGCGGCTGCCCCGCGGCACCGACGACCTCGCGGTCGCCACCCGCGCGGGGCGGCTCGGGGTGGCGGTGGTCCCCGGCCGGTACTTCGTGATCGGCGAGCAGGACATCAGCTACCTCCGGCTGTGCGTCGCCGGGGTCAGGGAGCCCGATATCCCCACCGCGGTCGCCCTGCTCGCCGAGGCCGTGCGCGCCAGCGCCGGCACCACCGCCGACCACACGTTCGCCGGATAACCGAACAGCCACAGCCGGGAACGTCGCGAAATTCCCGAAACAGTGGAAACCATCCCGTTACCGGACCACGATGCACGGCGTGCGCACGGAGTGCCGCCGGTGATACACAGCCGGGAAATCCTCAAATGACCACAAAGGGCCTGTTGTCGTCTAATAGATCCACTAGGGTGCCCTGAGCAGGATCCGCCGGGTCCAGCGCATTTCCCCACGCCTCACAAGGTGAGTGAGTACATGCGCCGAGCGCTCAGATCCCCCACCCCACCCACCGGCGAGAGGCGTGGCCGTCGCCGGTCGCGCAGGCTGGCACTGCTGGCCGCGCCGGTCGCCGCCATGGTCGCCGTCCCGCTCGCGCTCACGCTGCCGGGCAGCCCGGCGAGTGCAGCGAGCTCCAGGACCTACGTCGTCGTCTACTCGGGCTCCGCCGAGGCCGGCCGGGCGGCGGTCGCCAAGCTCGGCGGCAAGATCGAGTCCGAGAACGCCGAGACCGGGCTCGCCGTCGTGACCTCGACGGACGCGTCCTTCGAGACGAGGGCCGCCACCTTCACCGCGCTGGTCGGCGCCGCACCCGACTCACCGATCGGCTACGCCGCCCCGGACGCGGCCGGCGGATCGGCCGGCGGCAAGGACCAGTCGTTCACCCAGCGCGAGCGCGACCTGAGCCGAGCCGGCGGCGGCACCAAGCCCGGCAAGCCGGGCAAGCCCGCGGCCGGTGCCGAGCCGCTGTCGAGCCTGCAGTGGGACATGCAGATGATGGGCGCGACGCCGACCGGCTCGTACAAGTACCAGCCAGGCAACAAGGGCGTGCTCGTCGGCGTCATCGACACCGGTATCGACGGCACCCACCCGGACGTCGCCCCCAACTTCGACAAGGGGCTGTCGCGCAACTTCGTCACCGACATCCCGACCGACCCGGCCTCCGGCGAGGAGGTCGACGGCCCGTGTGAGCACCCGAGCTGCAAGGACCCGGTCGACGAGGACGACGACGGCCACGGCACCCACGTCGCGTCCACGATCGCCTCGCCGGTCAACGGCCTGGGCATCGCGGGTGTCGCCCCGAACGTGCAGCTGGTGAACATCCGCGCCGGTCAGGACTCAGGCTACTTCTTCCTCAAGCCGACGATCGACGCGATCACCTACGCCGGTGACGCGGGTATCGACGTGGTCAACATGTCCTTCTACACCGACCCCTACCTGTTCAACTGCGAGGCGAACCCGGCGGACTCCCCCGAGCGGCAGGCCGAGCAGCGCACGATCATCGCCGCGACGCAGCGCGCGGTCGCCTATGCGTCCAGGCACGGCGTCACCCTGATCGCCGCGTCCGGCAACGAGTCGACCGACCTCGGCCACCCCGCCGCCGATGACACCAGCCCGGACTACCCGCCGTCGGGCAGCGCCGCCTACCCGCGCGTCATCGACAACTCGTGCCTGTCGATGCCGTCGGAGGCCCCGAACGTGCTCGACGTCAACGCGATCGGCCCGTCCAAGCGGCTGAGCTACTACAGCAACTACGGCCTGGAGCAGTCGGTCGTGGCCGCGCCGGGCGGTGACGCGTACGACGGGTCCGCCACCCGCCTGGCGACGAACGAGATCCTCGCCGCCTACCCGAAGAACGTGGCCGAGGCCACCGGGGACATCGACGAGAACGGCAACCCGACCAACGAGTTCGTCATTCGCGACGACAGCAAGGGCAAGACGTCTTACTACCAGTACCTGCAGGGCACCTCGATGGCCTCGCCACACGCCGTCGGCGTGGCCGCGATCATCATCAGCGCGCTGGGCCACAAGGACCCGAGGCACGGCGGGCTGACGGTGGACCCGCAGATCGTCCAGCAGGCACTGCAGAGGACGGCGGTGGCGACGGCCTGCCCGACGCCGAACCCATACGTTTACCCCGCCCCGGTCCCAGCGGACTACACCAAGACCTGCCAGGGCACCGCGAAGTTCAACGGGTTCTATGGAAACGGGATCGTCAGCGCACTGAACGCATCCAAGCTCCACTGACATTCCAACCCACGGCAACCACAACTGAATGAGAACCGGCCCGGACGGCGACCGCCGTCCGGGCCGGTCCGTCGTAGACCGCGGGTATGAACGGACGCGCAGGGGTCCCTGCTGTCAACCGACCCTGCTGTCAGCGGCCGCCGAAACGAGCGCGGAGCTCGTGCTTGAGAATCTTCAGGGTGGCGTTGCGGGGCAGCCCGTCGAGGATCTCGAGACGCTCTGGGATCTTCTGCGTCATCAGCCCCGCGCCGCGCAGGAAGCCGGCGAGCTCGGCGAGCGTGGGCGCGGCCCCGCCGGGCGCCGGCTCGACGACCGCGCAGACCAGCTCACCGCGCTCGGCGTCCGGCAGCCCGATGACGGCGACCGCGCCGACCTTCGGATGCTGGTAGAGCAGGTCCTCGACCTCCTTGGCGGAGACGTTCTCGCCCTTGCGGATGATGACGTCCTTGAGCCGGCCGGTGAGGGTCACGTGCCCGTCAGGGCGCAGGAAGCCGAGGTCGCCGGTGCGGAACCAGCCGTCCTCGTCGAAGGCGGTGGCGGTCGCCTCGTCGTCGGTGTAGCCGGCGCAGACCGTGGCGCCGCGGACCCGGACCTCGCCCTCGGCGCCGGCCGGCGCCACCGCGCCGTCGGCGGCGACGATGCGCACCTCGACTCCCGGCAGCGGAGCGCCCTCGGAGTACATGAGCGCGTCGTCGCTGTCCGTCGGCGAGCCCTGGGTGATCATCGGGACCTCGGTCATGCCATAGCCGTGCGCGAGCGGGATGCCCATCTCCCGCTTCACGTCGGTGAACAGCTCCGGAGGCTTCGGCGCGCCGCCGCCGGCGAGCATCCGCAGCGTCGGCACGAGCGGCTCGCCGGGTGTCGGCGACGAGCGCGCGGCGGCCAGCAGGGTGGAGTAGAAGGCGGTCGAGCCACCGGCGATCGTCACCCCGTGCCGGCGGTAGGCGGCGACGGCGTCGGCCGGCACGAAGGCCTCCAGCAGCAGCGCGGGAAAGCCCACGGCGAGCATCATCGCCAGGTAGTCCGGGCCGCCGATGTGCGCGATCGGGAAGGCGATCGAGCCGACGTCGTCCGGGCGGGCACCGAGCGCCAGCGCGAGCCCGACCCCGGCGGCGACGAGCGTCGCGTCCCGGTGGCGCACGCCCTTGGGACGAGAGGTCGTGCCGGAGGTGTAGTAGATCCAGCGGATCTCCTCGCCGTCCGCGGGCGGCGGGGGCAGCAGCGTCGGGTCGCCTTCGGGGAGACCGTCCGCGGAGACGACCAGCACCCGTGGCCGGTCGGGGAAGCCCCTGCTCGCGGCCGCCGCGAGCTCGACGTAGTCCGTGCCGCGCCAGACGCCGGGTACGCAGAACAGCGCCGCGCGGGTGGCGCCCAGCGCGACGGCGACCTCGCGCTCCCGGTAGATGTGGATGATCGGCACCTGCACGGCGCCGAGGCGGGCGAGCGCCATCGAGAGCACGACGGTCTCGATCCTGGTCGGCAGCTGCCAGCACACCGCCGTCCCGGCCGCGACGGCGTACCGCTCGGACAGGCCCGCCGCGACGCGCTCGGCCCGCGCGACCAGCTCGGCGCAGGTCACCCGGACCGGCCCGCCCTCGCCGTCCCGCGTGTCCGCGAGCAACAACGGAGCGTCCGGTGTGAGCTCCGCACGTCGCGCGAGCAGCCCCCACAACGTGGCGACATCCGCGCCAGTGATCATCGACGAGTCCGTGACCGTCGCCGAGGTAACAGCCATCCGCGCGTTCTCCTGGTCAGGTGAGGTCGAGGTCCAGCATCCGGATGGCGTTGCCGCGGACGATCTTGTAGACGGTGTCGGCGTCGAGGCCGGCCATCATCTCCTCGGCGACCTTCCTCGTGTGCGGCCAGGTCGAGTCGGTGTGCGGGTAGTCGGTCTCGAAGGTGACGTTGTCGACGCCGATCTCGGCCAGGGACGCGAGACCGTGCCGGTCGCGGAAGAAGCAGCCGAACACCTGGCGGTGGAAGTAGGTCGACGGCGGCTCGGGAACGATGTCGCGCACGCCGGCCCAGGCGCGGTGCTCGCGCCACACGTCGTCGGCGCGCTCCAGCGCGTACGGCAGCCAGCCGATCTGGCCCTCCGAGTAGGCGAGCTTCAGCGTCGGGAAGCGCACCAGCACGCCGGAGAACAGCCAGTCGGCGAGCGAGGCCATCGCGTTGTTGAACGACAGCGTCGCCGCGACGGCGACCGGCGCGTCCCCGGAGGTGGCGGGCATCTGGGACGAGGAGCCGATGTGCATGCACACGACCGTCCCGGTCTGGGCGCAGGCGGCGAAGAGCGGGTCCCAGTAGCCGTTGTGGATGCTCGGCAGCCCCAGCTTCGGCGGGATCTCGCTGAAGCAGACGGCCCGCACGCCGCGCGCCGCGTTGCGGCGCACCTCGGCGGCCGCCTCCTCGGCGTCCCACAGCGGGATGATGCACAGCGGGATCAGCCGGCCGCCGGAGTCGCCGCACCACTCCTCGACCATCCAGTCGTTGTAGGCGATGACGCACGCGGCGGCGAGCTCGCGGTCCGAGGCCTCGGCGAACGTCTGCCCGCAGAAGCGCGGGAAGGTGGGGAACGACAGCGAGGCCTCGACGTGGTTGAGGTCCATGTCGGCGAGCCGGGCGGCCGGGTCGTAGCAGCCGGGGCGCATCTCGTCGTAGGTGATCGGCGACATCGTCATGTCCTCGCGGTCGAACCCGACGGCCGCGACGTGCCGCTTGTTGATGTAGACGAGGTCCTCGTAGATCCAGCAGTCGGCCTTCGGCCCGTCCGGGTCGAAGGACTGCCGGTAGCTGCCACCGCCCACGTGCTCCATCGTCCCGATGCCACGGCGCTCGACCCGGGGGCCGGCGTCGCGGAAGCGGGCCGGCAGCCACGTCCTCCACAGGTGCGCGGGCTCCACCACGTGGTCGTCCACGCTGATGATCTTCGGCAGCTCGCCGAAGGAGTGCCCCTCGCCGCCGTCGCCGGTCGCCATGACTCGTCCTCCCTCGCCGCGCGGCCATCGCGTGGCCACCGTCCGTCCGCCGCGCGCCAGCCGTGACCCGCTCCCCAGCCCACGTCCGTCCTCCGACGCTAGCATCCGACCTGACGGATCGTCAGGTTATCTCCCCGCGGGAGGCCCCATGACCAGCACCGCCGCGACGACCATGCCGGCATACCGGATCAATGACTGGCTCGAGAATCCGCGCCTGGTGGACGTTCCCGTACCTCGGCCCGGCCGCGGCGAGGTGCTGGTCGCGGTGGCGGCGAACGGGCTGTGCCACTCTGACCTGACGATGAGCCAGATTCCCGGCGAGATCGGCGAGCTGATCGGCTGGCGGGTGCCTTTCACCCTCGGCCACGAGATCGCCGGCACGGTCGCCGCACTCGGCGAGGAGGCGACCGACGCCCCGCTGGTCGGCACTCCCGTCGCGCTGGTCTCGCCGGCGTCCTGCGGCCGCTGCGCCTACTGCCTGGCCGGCAGGGACAGTGCCTGCCCGAACGGCCTGGCCGGCCGCGGGTACGGCCGCGACGGCGGGCTCGCGCCGTATGTCGTCGCGCCGGTACGCGCGCTGATCCCGCTGAACGGGCTGGACCCGGTGGCCGCCGCGCCGCTCACCGACGCCGGCGCCACCTCCTACCACGCCGTCCGCCGGGTGCTCCCCGTGCTGGAGCCGGGCGGCACCGCCGTCGTCATCGGCGCCGGCGGGCTCGGCGGCTTCGCCATCCAGCACCTGAAGGCGTGCTCCCCCGCCCGGGTCGTCGCCGTCGACATCTCCCCCGCCCGCCTGGCAACCGCTCGCGAGTTCGGTGCCGACGAGACCGTCAGCGGCGTGGGAGGGGAGCGGGGCGACCCGGCCCGGGTGGCGGGCGCGCTGAAGGAGGCCTGCGGCGGCGACGGCGCCGCCGCGGTGCTCGACTTCGTCGGCACCGACGCGACGATCACCGCCGGGATCGGCGCCGTCCGCCCGTGCGGCGCGTTCGGCCTGGTCGGCTCCGGCGGCGGCCGGCTTCGCGCCGCCTGGTACGGCGGCCTGCCCCGCGAGGCCGAGGTCTTCACGTTCCAGGGCTCGACGATCGCCGACGCGCACGCCGTGGTCGCCCTCGCCGTCGCCGGGAGGATCCGCAGCCTCGTCGAGGTCTTCCCCCTGGACGCCGTCGCGGACGCCTACCGCGCCCTCGACGAGGCCACCCTGCGCGGCCGCGCGGTCGTCACGCCATAGATGGGGCAGCACTCCCTGCCCGCGTCCGGTTGTCCACAGGTCCGGCATGTCCGGTTGACGCCGATCCTGCGGCCGAGGAGAGTCACCTCAGACAGTGTCTAAGACATCAGCATCCGACCCGACAGGAGTACTCGACCAGGGAGGTCCGGATCGTGCCCGTCGTGGAACCCACGCCGCTTGAGAGACTGGTCACGCAGGGCATGGTGGAGCCCGCCCGGTCGCGCACCCGCGCGACGCCCCGGCCAATCGACGCGAACGGCCTGGTCAGTGACCTCGTCAGCGAGCAGCGCGGGTGATCTGCTACGCAGAGCGCCGCGACCGTGCGCCGCGGCGCGGGCCGGGGGCTGCCCGCACCAAGCGGCCCGCGGCGGAGCACCGCGCGGGCGGCGACGGCCACAGCCGGGCCACTCCCGGGGCACGGCGAGGTGGGCAGGGGATCTCCGGATGTTCTGGTGTCCCGTCCGCGCCTAAGATCACGGCGTGTCCGCTCCGTCCGCCGATGCTTTCGGCCATCCTGGTGAGGTAGTTCCGGTCGGTGGGGTGCTGCCCGACCCGAAGTCGCCGGCCCCGACACGGTCGGGGGCGACACCCGGGGCCGCCGGTGAGGCAGCCGCGCGCGGCCCGTCGCGGCTGCCCTATCTGCTCTCGACGGTCGGGCTGGAGAGCATGACCGCCGTCACCGCCCCGTTCCTGGGCCGCACGCTCGGGGCGGCGCCGTTCGCGCTCGCGGGGGTGGAGGCCGCCGGCCGCGCCGGATCGGCGGCAGCCCGGTACGGCCGCAACCAGCTCGCCGACCGGCAACCGGGGCTGCGCGGGTTTCTGGACCTTGCCGGCTCGGCGGGGCTGGCGCTCGCGGCCGGGTTCTTCGCCGCCAGCAGCGTTCTCTGGCAGGCCGGGGCGTGCCGGGCCGGTTCCTGGGCCGCACGCGGGCTGGGGACGCCGGCGCTCGAGGAGCACGCGAGCGTGGCGGCCCCGGCGCACCAGCTTGGCCGGAGGCTCGGGTTCGAGCGGTCCATCGGCGCGCTCGGCGCGGCCGTCGGCGCGCTGCTGGTGGCGGTGCTGCTGGAGGTAACCGACACTCGCGGCGTCATCGGCTACGCCCTGATACCCGTCGCACTGGCGGTGGTGGTGAGCATCTTCGGCCTGCGGCGTGGCCGGGCCGACGCGCCGCCGCCATCCGCTCCCACCCAGATCAAGATCACAAAGCTGCGCGGCGGGCCGCTCGGCATCCTGCTGCTCGGGATCGTCTGCTATGAGGCGTCCAACATCGCGGTCGTGCTGCTCCTGCTGCGGGCTTCCAAGATCGTCAGCGTGAGCGAGGCGCTGCCCGTCGTCCAGCGAGTCGCCCTCTGCTACGGGCTCTACCAGCTCAGCGCCGCCGCCTGCGCGGTGGTCGCGGGCCGGCTGACGGACCGTGCCGCCGCGAGCCTCGTGCTCGCGGCCGGCGGGCTGAGCCTGCTGGGGGCCTACCTCGGCCTGGCGTGGGCCAGCGCGGGCGACGACGCGATAGTGGTGCTCTGCCTCCTGCTCGCCGGGGCGGCGGCCGGGGCGGTCGACACCGCCGAGTTCACCGGCGTGGCCCGGCTGACCAGCCCGGACTCGCGGCGCGCCGCGTTCGGCGTGCTCGCCGGGCTGCAGAGCGGCGGCCGGGTGTTCGCGACGCTGACCGCGGGCGGGCTGTGGACCCTGATCGGCCCCAAGGCCGGCCTGCTGGTCTGCGGGCCGCTGCTCGTCGCCGCCATCGTCATCTTCGCGGTCCGGGTGGACCGCCCCAGCCGTGCCCAGCGGGCGGCGCCCCCGGCGGCCGGCGCCCCAGAGCCCCGGGCCTAAGGCACGGGGATCGAGGCCTCGCCCGGGTAACGAACACCGAGGACGGCGCGGATGCGGTCGAGAGTGGTCGCGACGCGGACGCTTTCCGCCGGCGGCATCACATCGCTGTCGAGGTGGCCGGCGCGCAGCCGGTCATGGACGTGGCGCACCTGGTAGTGCAGACCGATCCCGGTCAGCGGCGTCTCGATCCGGCGTTCGGGGGCCGGGCCGTCCGCCGCGCCCCCGATGCGGACCGGCGCCGCCGGCGTCCGCACCGACAGCACCTCCGGTGCCCACATCGACGACGGGAACTCCAGCGACCCGCGGGTGCCGGTGACCCGGGCCGTCCCAGGCAGGTCGGCGCGCAGCGACGACGTCGCGACGGCGAGCGCGCCCGCGTCGTAGCGCAGCACGGCGACGACGTGCTCGTCGACCCCGGTGGCGCCGACGATGCCGCCGGCGGTGACGCCGTCCGGGGCGCCGAGCAGCAGGTGGGCGAACTGCACCGGGTAGATGCCGATGTCCAGCACGCTGCCGCCGCCGAGCACCGGGTCGAACAGCCGGTGGGCCGGATCGAACGGCGCGCGGAAGCCGAACTCGGCCTCGACCAGCAGCACGTCACCGATCTCGCCTCCGCCGACCAGGTCGCGCATCACCTGGTAGCCCGGAGTGAACCGGCTCCACACCGCCTCCATCAGGAACCGGCCGGCGGCGGTGGCCGCGGCGGCCATCTCGCCGGCCTGCGCGGCGTTCAGCGCGAGTGGCTTCTCGCACAGGACGTGCTTGCCCTCGCCGAGGAACAGCAGCGTGTGCGCGAGGTGGGCCGGGTGTGGCGAGGCGACGTAGACGATGTCGACCTCCGGGTCCGCGGCGAGCGCCTCGTAGGAGCCGTGGCGGCGCGGCACCGCGAACTCGGCGCCGAACGCCTCGGCACGCCCGGTGCCCCGCGAGCCGACGGCGACCAGTTCGGCGTCCTCGACCAGCGCGAGATCGCGGGCGAACTCCCTGGCGATCATGCCGGTACCCGCGATACCCCACCGGAACCGGCCGCCGGTGGCCGAGGCGCCGCCACCGCCCGACTGTGTGCCGGACGGGGCCGACGGGGCATCCCGCGGCGACGAGCGCACGGACGAGGAGCCCACGGACGGGAGGTCAGGAGATGAGGAGGCGGACGGTGATGACGACGCTGACGGCTCTTCCACGCCGGCCATCCTGCTCCAGCGCGCACCCGGGCGTCGTCCCCCGCCCCGCCCTCGAGGACGCACGGGGCCAGGTCAGCCGGGGTGGTGGCCGCCGAGCGCGGTGGTCACGGTGGCGGCGGCGGCACGCAGGGCGGCGACCGGGTCCTCGCCGCCGGCGGCGGTGGCGCCGAGCGGGCCGTGGACACCGATGAGCGTCAGGACCAGCACGACCGTCCCGTCGCGGCCGAAGACGGGCGCGGACACGGTGCGCAGCTCGTCCTCCCTGCCGCCGCGAGCCCCGCGCCCCCCTTCGAGGCTCGCCTGGCCGTCGCCGGACGTGGGCGTGGGCGCCGCCGACGGCGACTCGTAGCCGGGCGGAAGGGCACGGATCAGCCGGCGCACCGCGTCGTGGCCGGGGTCCGCCGGGTCCGTGGGGTCGGCCTTGGCCAGCACGGTGTTCAGCTCGCCGTGCCAGCCGGCGCCCCGGCCGACGGCGTAGCCGGCGGCGCGGACCTCGGCGAGGGTCGTCTCCAGCGCCCGGGCGGTGCCGGGCGGGCAGTCCCTGCCCGCCCGGTCCAGCCAGGCACGCCGGGCGAGCTCGCCCGCCCACGCGACGAACGCGGTGCCCAGCGGCGGCAGGAACGGGATGCGCTGCCCGACCCGGGTCGGCAGCTCACCGGAGGGCGACGACCCGGAGACCGCGTTCGCGACCAGTACCATCTCGTCACCGACCGCGGCGCTGGCCACGCACTCGGCGCCGAGCCGGGCGGCCAGCTCCTCCATCTGCGGGCGGGCGAGGTCGGCGGTGCGCAGCTGGACGGCGAGGTCGCCCTCCCAGGCGGCGAGCGAGAGCGGCGAGAACCGGCCGTAGCCACCCTGGAAGAAGACCAGCGGCAACGCCGAGCGGCCGACGTCCAGGACGCGCACCAGGCCGAGCACCAGGTCATGGTCGCCGGCCGGGTGGACGGCCTCGAGGTCGCAGTCGATCCAGGCGACGGCACCGTCGAGGATCGGCGCCCCTGACGGCGCCGGCCGCCAGGGCAGCTCGGCGAACTTGTCGCCGCCGCGGACGGCGAACGTCCGGCAGACCGACTCCTGGTCGTAGCCGAGGATGTTCACGCAGAACCGGCCGGTGGCCGCGATCCGTGGCCAGCTGCTCGACCGGCGGTCCGGGAAGAACGCGACGAGCGGCGGGTCGAGCGACGCCGACGTGAAGGAGCCGACCGCGAGCCCCACGGGCGCGCCGCCCTTGTCGAGGCCAGTGACCACAGCCACGCCGGTGGGAAAGTTCCCCAGCACCTGCCGGAACCAGCCGGTGTCGATCGCCGGAGCCGCTGCCTCCTGGCCCGAGGCACCCTGGCCCGCGGCGCCTGGGCTGGTGGGGCCCGGGTTGGCGAGGCTCGGGCCCGCGGGGCCGGCGCTCGCCGCGGTCGGGCTCGTCGCGTTGGGGTGCGCGGCGTTCGGCGGCTGCGGTGCCATCAGGCTCAGCTCCCTGCGACGTTCGTCGTTTCCCAGAAGAGACGCCATGCGGCGGGCGCCGCTTCCCGAGCGGCGATGTCCCGGCCCGACGTCGGTATGGCCGGCACGGGCTCCCGGCCTGGCCTCGCGCGCCAGGCCGGGGCCCGGGCCGTCCTACTCCTCGATCAGGCCCGACAGCCGCTGGGTCGTGGCGATCCATTCCTCCACGAGGCCGTGCACGACCTCGGCGGCGGGGCGGCGGGCGTTCATCCGCCCGACGATCTGGCCGACCGGGAACCCGTTGAGCTCCGGCGTGCCGGCCCGGGTGAACCGGCGGGCGGCCTCGGCCCAGACGACGCCCTGCAGCGGCATCGGCAGCGTCTTGGGCGCGTCCGGCCGTTCCCAGGCATCCGTCCAGGCGTTGCGCAGCAGGCGGGCGGGCTTGCCCGTCATCGAGCGCGACCGGACGGTGTCCCGCGAGGTGGCCTTCAGCAGGTTGTCGACGGCGGCCAGGTTGGTGTCCGCCTCGGCGACCGTGAGCCAGATCGAGCCGGTCCAGGCGCCCTGCGCGCCGAGCGCGAGCGCCGCCGCCACCTGCCGCCCCGAGCCGATGCCGCCGGCCGCGAGCACCGGCACGTCCGGCCCGACGGCGTCGACGACATCGGGGACGAGCACCATCGTCCCGATCTCGCCCGTGTGCCCGCCGGCCTCGGTGCCCTGCGCGACGATGATGTCGACGCCCTGCTCGACCTGCTTGACGGCGTGCCGCGGGCTGCCGACCAGCGCCCCGACCAGGATGCCGTGCTCGTGCGCCCGGTCGACGACTTCCTTCGGCGGCGGGCCGAGGGCGTTGACGAGCAGGCGGGTCGGGTGCTTGAGCGCCACCTCGACCTGGCCGGGGCCCTCCAGGTCGACGGCGAGGCCTGCGGCCTTGATGTCGCGGCCGTCCTCGGCGTCCTCGGGCAGCGGCGGGACGCCGTACTCGGCGAGCACCGAGTCGACGAACGCCCGGTGCTCCGCCGGCACGAGACCGGAGATCTTCTCCCGGGTGAGGCCCTCGCCCTTACCCATGTACGCGTTCGGCATGACGATGTCGACGCCGTAGGGCTTGCCATCGACATGGTCGTCGATCCAGGAAAGCTCGACCTCGAGCTCCTCCGCGTTGAACGCCAGCGCGCCGAGCACCCCGAACCCGCCGGCCCGGCTCACCGCGGCGACGACGTCGCGGCAGTGCGAGAACGCGAAGATCGGGAACTCGATGCCGAGCCGGTCACAGATAGGTGTTCGCACCACAACCCCTCTCGTCTTTTCTACGGTTACTTTCCGTCCCCGGCTTGCGTCCCACTGTGACTAGCCTTCCGGCATATCCAGCCCAGACTGAAACGAGTTCTAGTTTTGCCGTGGCGGGCGCCCGAGGCAAGCCAATCCGCGAATATCGCCCTCGCCCTCGCCGACGGCACCCGAGGGCCGGACCCGGACCGGCTCGGATCCGTTGCTCACATCCGTGCCTCGGCCCAGGTGGCGATGGCCGGGGGACGGATAGCGTCGCCGCGTGCCAGGCCGGTTGTTCTCGACGCTTCACCGGCCGGCCCGTTCCGGCGTCCGGTGCGCCTCGGCCGGGATGGCGGGGTGAGCGCCGCCGACGCCGCGATGCTGGTCGTCGCCGGCGTGCTGGCCGGGATCACCGGGACGGTGGGGCTCGCGTCGCTGGTCTCCTACCCGGCGCTGCTCGCTGTCGGGCTGCATCCCCTGGACGCCAACGTCACCAACACGGTCGCGCTGGTCTCCATCGCCGTCGGCGCGGTCGCCGGCTCCCGGCCGGAGCTCTCGGGCCAGACGCGGCGGGTGCTGCGGTACGGCGCGTTGACGCTGCTCGGCGGCTCGGCGGGCGCGGTGCTGCTGCTGGCGACGCCGCCGGGGGCGTTCACGCTGGCCGTGCCGTGGCTGATCGCGGGGGCCGCGCTGCTGCTCGCCCTGCAGCCGCGGCTGGTGCGAAGGCCGGCGGGCGTGATCGACGAACGGGGGCTCCCGGTGAGCGCCGCGGTGCTCGGCGTGGGTGTCTATCTCGGCTACTTCGGCGCCGGCGGTGGGGTGGCGCTGCTGGCCGTGCTCGCGCTGGCGCTGCCGGAGCCGCTGGCGCGGGTGAACGCCGTCAAGACCGTGTCCGGCGGGTTCGCGAACCTGCTGGCGGCCTTCGCGTTCGCGCTCGTCGCCCCGGTGCACTGGGCGGCGGTCGGGGCACTCGCCACCGGGCTGCTCGTGGGCGGCGCCGTCGGACCGGCGATCGTCCGGGTCCTGCCGGCGAAGGCCGTCCGGCTCGCCGTGTCCGCCGCCGCCCTATGCCTCGCTGTCAGCCTCGGGGTCAACGCCTACGCCGCCGGGTGAGGCCGTCAGCCAGCCCAGGGCCGTCAGCCGAGAGCCGTCAGGTCGAACAGACGGGGGTCCGGGGTATCGCCCACGGTCAGGTGGCGTAGCGCGCGGCGCTCCACGAGCCGGCCGAGGTAGTAGGCGGCGAGCTCGACGATGACGCCGGTCTCGTCGTCCAGGACGAGGTCGAAGCGCTGTGCGCCGTCGGCGAGCCCTTCAAGTGCCGTCGGGCGCGGGCCGGGGCGGGGCGCCATGGTCAGGCGGGTCGAGGACCGGCCACCGGCCTGGACCGGCGCGACCAGCCTCGGCCGCAGCCAGGACAGCAGTAGCCAGGGGCGGACGAGCAGCTGCTCCCGCACGACGAGGCCGGGCCGGCGAGGCGGGTCCGGGGCGCTGATGGTCCCGGTGCCGCTGATGGTCCCGGTACCGCTGACGGTCCCGGTACCGCTGACGGCCTCGCCGCGGCGGCGGCGCCAGTGCTCACCGACGACGACCGTCACCTCGTCCTCGTCGGGCCACTCGACCCGCAGCCTGCCGTCGGCGGCGAGCAGCCGGCCGCGGCGGACCACCGGGTCGGTGGCGTCCTCGCCGCGGGCGGGCGGGGCGGGCGCCGGCAGAAACGCCGCCGGCACGGTCCCGGCCGGGACCCGCGAGGCCGCTCCCCCGCCGCCGAGGCCGGGCGTTTCCGCGTCGTCGAGGTCCGCGGCCCAGGCGTCGAGGATCGACTCCCAGTCGGAGCCAGGCCTGCCCCAGCCGCCGGGGCCGCCGCCTGCCGCCGCGCCCCGCCCGCCGCCTGTGGCTGGTTCGTCGCGGGTCCTGGTCTCGAGGTCGCGCGCGAGCGCCGCGCGGCGCGCGTCCGCGAGGGTGCCCGGGTCATAGCGGTGCACCAGCTCGGCATGGATGGACGGCCATCCCTCGCCGCACGCGACCATCACAGCCAGCGCGTCACCCAGCGACCTCATGTCGTGATGTTGACACAGCTCGCCACGAACTGTTGGTCGTTTGTTCACGGTAGGTCTCCGTGCCCCGGCTGGCTGGCCCGCCCGAGCCAGGTCGCCCGCGGCGCGGTACGCCCCACCAGGCCCGGGGCCCGCATCAGTCGGCGGCTCAGTCGGCGGGGATGAGGCGGACCTGCATCTCCTTGACGCCGTTGATGAAGTTCGAGCGCAGGCGGCGCGGCGCGGCGGTCGGCACGACCTGGGCGACGCGGCGGGCCAGCGTCCGGTACATGATCTCGATCTCCAGCTGCGCGAGGTGGCGGCCCAGGCAGAAGTGCGGGCCGCCGCCGCCGAAGCCGACATGCGGGTTCGGGTCGCGGCCGATGTCGAACGCGTGCGGGTTCTCGAACACCGCCTCGTCGAAGTTGGCCGCCGTGTAGTACATGATGACCTTGTCGTTCTCCCTGATGAGCTGGCCGGAGAGCTCGACGTCGCGGGTGGCGGTACGCCGGAAGCCCATCACCGGGCTCGCCCAGCGGACCATCTCGTCAGCGGCGAGACGCGCCATCCGGTCTGGGTCGGCGCGCAGCCGCTCCCACTGTTCCGGGTAGTCGATCAGAGCCTGCATGCCACCGGAGATCGCGTTCCGGGTGGTCTCGTTACCGGCGACCATCAACAGAATGAAGAACAGGTCGAACTCGAGCTCCGACAGTTCGTGGCCGTTCTCGTCCGGGACGACCAGCTTGCTGACGATGTCGTCGACCGGGCACCCTCGCTTCGCCTTGCCCAGCTCGTTGGCGTAGGCGTAGGCCTCCGCCGCGGCTACCACGCCCTCGTCGGGGGCCGGACTGAGCTCGGGATCGTCGGCCGCCAGCATCCGGTTCGACCATTCGAAGATCTTGTAGCGGTCGGCGTTCGGGACGCCCATCAGCTCCGCGATTACCACGAGGGGCAGCTCAGCCGCGCACAGCGCCACGAAGTCGCCGGAGCCGGCGGCCAGCGCCTTGTCCACGATCGTGTCGCAGGCACTCTGGATCTTGCCGGCGAGCCGGCCGACCGTGCGCGGCGTGAAGCCGCGGTTGAGCAGGCTACGCAGCCGGGTGTGGTCCGGCGGGTCCTGGTTGACCATCATCATCTGCTGCTCGGCCAGCCGCTCGGGGTCCTGCTCGTTGAGAAAGCAGGTCTGCCTGTGCGACGAGAAGATCTCCGGATTGCGGGAGACGTACGTGACGTCGGCGTGCCTGGTCACCGCCCAGAACCCGTCCGGCAGCTCGTGGTCGGCGTGCCGGAAGACCGGGGCCTCGGCCCGCAGCACGGCGAACTGGTCGTGCGGGACACCGGTGACGTACAGATCGGGGTCGTAGACGTCGATGGTGTCGAGGCTGATCTGCGATGCCATGGGGACCTCCGGGTGCGGCACAACCGGCCTGACGAGGGCGGGCGAGGCGGGCGGGTACTGGGGGCGGCCCCCGCTGGGGCCCGCGCCCGCGGCGGCCGGCCGACGGTCGCGCCGTCGGCGTGGCCATCGCCGGAGCAGGTTCTCGCGGCCCGACCTGAGCACCCGTCAGGTCACGAGCCCTACGGGACTTTCAGTTTGGGACAAATTTGTAAAGTTGCCAACCCTCAACGCGCCTTTCAGTGAAGGGAAAATCTGTAAAGACGGGCAGGCGACAGGGTGGGCGGCCGGCGTCGAGGCCGCTCACCCCCCTCGCCCGGTACCAGAGACGCTCGGTACGTCACCCTTGACCACAGGTGGGCGGGAGGCCCGAGCCGCCGGGCCAGCCGGCGACGCCACGTCGTGGGACGACCGCCGGGGCGCGGGCCACCACCCAGCCACCGAGAGCACCGGCGTCAGGACACCCGTCGCCGGTTCCTCCCCGGCATCGCCTGGGCAGGAGCCGGCGACGGCAAGTCGGCCGGGCGGGTGGGGCCGCCCATTGGCTGACGGTCCATCAGGATTCGCGGTGGGACGGACCGGGCACCCGGCAGCCCCGCGGGCCGGCGGGCCGGCGGGCCCGGATCGCTCGGCATGGGTGAACGGGCTTCCGGCCGCGGGCGGGATCGGCGGGCTGAGCGGGACCCGCGGGATTGGCGGACCCGTGGAAAACGGGATCAGCGCAGCTGGTCGACGTAGGTGTCGGTGCCGGGCAGGGTCGGGATGAAGGGCGCGACGAGCTCAAGACGACCGGCGCCACCGGCCTCGGCCTCCTCGGCGGCTCCCCCGAATGCCTCGTCCCACACCGAGCCCGGGTCGGTCTCCAGGAACCACAGCACGGTCACCCGCCGGCCGAGCCCCTCGACCTGCTTGACGTAGGACATCCGGTTCTCCGGCAGCGGCAGCGGGGTGAAGTACAGGCCCATCGCGACGCCGGGCACGCCCAGCACCCGCGGCGCCCGCTCGGCCCGCAGCCACTCGAGGACCCCCGCGACCCCGGCGCCGCCCGGTTCGGCGGCCTCGGCCGGCGCGTCGATGACCTCCACCACCAAGCCCCGGTACGGGTAGTCGAGCGCGTGGACGTCACGCGGGCTCGACGGGCCACCCGGCGCCGGGGCGTCCCGGTAGGACGCCCCCAGGTAGCGCTGGAAGGCGGTGAAGATGTGGTCGCGGTCCAGGTAGACCCGCCCGTCCGGCAGGAGACGCTGATTGGTGGCCACCGTCCAGCGCATGTGCTCCTCCTGGCGGCCCCTCGTGATCCAGTAGACCGCGAGGTAGCAGCCGGTGGCGACCGGCTGGGCGATCGCGGAGTCGTGCGGGCGGCGCAGCAGCTGCAGGTCGCGGGTGGCGACCCAGCGGCGGCCGGCGAACATCCACGGCATCGCCATCGCGCCGGCGTAGAAGTGGTCGTCCTCGTACCAGCGGTTGTAGGCGTGCTCGTGGCCCAGCCCCGGCTCGACCATCGTGATCAGCGCCGAGCCGATCTCGACCGTGTACGGCCCGACCGCGGCGAGCCCCGTGTAGGCCGGGTCCGGGTCGGCCCACGCGACGGGCTCGGCCGGGTCCCTCGTCACGGTCGCCGGCTGGCCGGTCCCGGCGTCGGGAGTGGCCGTCCCGCCGGGCTCGCTGGTGGTCGTCATCGCGCCTGCCTCTCTCGTGGCTGGTCCGGACGGTCCTGTCGCTCGTCCGAGTCGTGGGCGTGGGCCAGCGTAGGCCAGCGTCGCACCGAGAATCTGTCGACCCGTCAGAAAATCTTCTACACTCCGGGTCCGTGACCTCGACAGACCCCCGGGCCGTGGGCGGGCTCGCCTACGGCATGCAGCTGCCCGTCCAGGCGCAGAGCGCGCTGTTCGCCGAGCCGTGGGAGCGCACGGCGGGCCCCGCGGAGCTGGCCGTCGTCGCCGCCGCCGCCGACGCGGCCGGCTTCGACTACATCGGCGTGTGCGATCACGTCGCGATCCCCCGCCGGCTCGCCGCCGCGATGAGCACCGTCTGGTACGACACCATCGCCACGCTCGGCTGGCTCGCGGCCCATACGACGCGCACCCGCCTGCTGTCCCACGTCTTCAACGTCACCTATCGGCACCCGCTGGTCACGGCGAAGGCGTTCGCCACTCTGGACGCCCTCTCGGGCGGCCGGGTGATCGTCGGCGTCGGCGCCGGCCACGTCCCCGAGGAGTTCGCCGCTCTGGGGGTCGACTTCCACCGGCGCGGCCAGCTCCTGGACGCGTCCCTCACGGACGTCGACGCGGCGCTGCGCGACGAGTTCGCGCTCACCGACCCGGCCGGCGGCGGCCTGGGCCAGGCACCCAGGCCCGTCCAGTCCCCGCGCCCGCCGATCTGGGTCGGCGGGTCGGCGCCCGCCGCCGTCCGCCGCGCCGCCCGCTACGACGGCTGGCTTCCGCAGGGCACCGCGCGCGGCGAGATGCGCCCGCTGGTGGAGCTGCTGGCCAAGGAGCGGGCCGCCGCCGGGATCGAGACCGCGGCGGCCGTCGGCGCCGTCACCGAGTGGCTGTACGTCGGCACGCCCGGCTGGGACGTCGACCGCCCCTGCGCCAGCGGCACGCCGGCCGAGCTCGCCGAGAACCTGCGCGAGTACGCCGCGATCGGCGTCACCCACCTGCAGGTGCGCTTCCCCAGCCGGACCCTGGCCGAACTCACCGACCAGATCACCGCGTTCGGTACCGAGGTCGGCCCGCTCCTCTAGAGGACGGGCTCACCTTCGGCACCAAGTCAGCCCGACGTCGACCGGACGGCCAACGCCAGTTTTCCACCGCCCCGCGTGGCCGCCGCCGCGGCCCTCTCCGCTAGAGGGCCAAAGGAGGTGCGAAAACGCTCCTCCTTCGCATCTCCGGAGGCCGCCGTCCCCGGAAGCATTAAACGGGCCCTCAGAGCAGGGCGGCGAGGGTGCGCAGGTGGGCCGGGTCCTTGACGCCGCCGACGAGAAGGGTCGTCACCGGGGAGTCGCGCCACAGCTGGAGGCGCTCGCGGATGCGGGCGGGCGGGCCGACGAGGGCGATGCCGTCGGCGAGGTCGTCGGGGACGGCGGCCGCGGCGGCGGCCCGGTCGCCGGCCAGGAAGAGGCGCTGGACCTCGGCGGCCTCGGCGGCGTAGCCGAGCCGGCCGATGAGGTTGAAGTGGAAGTTCGCCGTCTTCGCGCCCATCCCGCCGATGTAGAACGCGAGCGTCCACTTGACCATCGCGAGCCCGGCCGCGACGTCGTCGGTGACGTTCACCGTCACCGGGCAGGCGATCTCGAATCCGGCGGGAGCGCCCTCGAGCGCGTCGGCGTAGGCCTTCGGGCCGCGCTCGGCGTGGTAGAAGATCGGGACCCAGCCGTCGGCGATCTCGGCGGCGAGCGCGACGTTGCGCGGGCCCTCGGCGCCGAGGTAGATCGGGACGCGGCCGCGCAGCGGATGGACGATCATCTTCAGCGGCTTGCCGAGGCCCGTGCCGCCCGGGTACGGCAGCGGGTAGTGCGCGCCGTCGTTCGTCACCGGTTCTTCGCGGGCCAGCGCCTTACGGATGATCCCGACGTACTCGCGGGTGCGGGCGAGCGGTTGCGGGAATGGCTGGCCGTACCAGCCCTCCACGACCTGCGGCCCGGAGACGCCGAGGCCCAGGATCACCCGGCCGCCGGAGAGGTGGTCGAGGGTGGCCACGGTCATCGCCGTACAGGCCGGGGTGCGGGCCGAAAGCTGGATCAGGCCGGTAGCGAGCTTGATTCGGCTGGTGTGGGCGCCGTACCAGGCGAGCGGGGTGACGGCGTCGGAGCCCCACGCCTCGGCGGTCCACAGGGAGTCGTAGCCGCAGGCGTCGGCCTCCTTGACCAGCTCCAGCTGGCCGGGTGGCGGGCTCGCCGGCCAGTAGCCGAGGTTGAGGCCCAGCTTCAGGTCCGCGGTCATGCGTCCTCCTGTCGTCGCGTCCAGCCGGCCTGGCCCCTGGCTGACGGGCCGTCAGGAAGCATTGCGGATTTCTAGAACTCGTACTAGTTTTCGGGCGTCCGATC
Organism: Pseudofrankia coriaricola; assembly: GCF_032027725.1. Taxonomy (NCBI): domain Bacteria; kingdom Bacillati; phylum Actinomycetota; class Actinomycetes; order Frankiales; family Frankiaceae; genus Pseudofrankia; species Pseudofrankia coriaricola. The sequence goes on from NZ_JASNFO010000021.1 coordinate 58,333, forward strand.
CAGTGAGCCAGGCCACTCGTCCAGCCGTGGCACGCGCGTGACCGCGACGACGCCAGGTCCCGGACGACACCGACCCCAGCGGCGCCGGGCGACCGGCGGACGGAGGCGACGATGCAGGTCCACGACCGGCTGTTCATCGGGGGCGCGTGGGCCGCGCCCGCCGGGACCGGCACCATCGACGTGGTCTCGCCACACACCGAGGAGACGGTCGGACGGGTGCCGGAGGGCACCACCGCCGACCTGGACGCCGCGGTCGCCGCGGCCAGGGACGCCTTCGACAACGGCCCCTGGCCGCGCATGTCGCCCGCCGAGCGGGCCGACGCCATCGGGCGGATCGCGGCCGTGCTGAACGGGAAGGCCGACGAGGTCGCCCGCACGATCAGCACCGAGATGGGCAGCCCGGTGAGCTGGGCGCTGTTCGGGCAGGTCTACTCGACGACGTTCGCGCTGGACTACTTCGCGAACCTGGCGCGGACGTTCGCGTTCACCGACGTGCGGGCGGGGATGCTCGGCCCCGCCCTGGTCCGCCGGCTGCCGATCGGCGTCGTCGGGGCGATCGTGCCGTGGAACGTGCCGCTCTACGTCACCGCGCTGAAGCTGGGCCCGGCGCTTGCCTCCGGCTCGACGATCGTGATCAAGCCGGCGCCGGAGACGCCGCTGTCGGCCTGGCTGCTCGCGGAGGCCGTCGAGGAGGCCGGCCTGCCGCCGGGCGTCGTCAGCATCGTGCCGGCGCACCGCGAGGTCGCCGAGCATCTCGTCCGCCATCCCGGCGTCGACAAGGTCAGCTTCACCGGCTCGACGGCCGCCGGGCGGCGCATCGCCTCGATCTGCGGCGAGCGGCTCGCCCGCTGCACGCTCGAGCTCGGCGGCAAGTCCGCCGCCCTGCTGCTGCCCGATGTGGACATCGAGGCGGCCCTGCCCGCGCTGCTGCCGGCCGCGCTGATGAACAACGGGCAGGCCTGCGTCGCGCAGACCCGCCTGCTCGCGCCCCGGGAGCGTTACGACGAGATCGTCGAGGCGCTCGTCGCCAGGGTCGGGGCGATGAAGATCGGCGACCCGCTCGACGCGGCGACCGAGGTGGGCCCGCTGGTCGCGGCGCGCCAGCGCGAGCGGGTCGAGGGCTACATCGCGGCCGGCCGGGAGGCCGGTGCCAAGGTCGCGCTCGGCGGCGGCCGGCCGGCCGAGCTGGACCGGGGCTTCTACGTCGAGCCGACCGTGTTCACCGAGGTCGACAACAGCATGAAGATCGCCCAGGAGGAGATCTTCGGTCCGGTCCTGTCGGTCATCCCCTACTCGGGGGTCGAGGAGGCGGTGGCGATCGCCAACGACTCCCGCTATGGCCTGTCCGGCTCGGTCTGGACGGCGGACGTCGAGGAGGGCCTGGAGATCTCGGCCCGGATCCGCACCGGGACGTTCAACGTCAACACGTTCATGCTGGAGAACGCGGCACCGTTCGGCGGCTTCAAGGAGTCCGGGGTCGGCCGCGAGCTCGGGCCGGAGGGACTGGCCGCCTACCTGGAGTACCAGTCGGTGAACCTCCCGGCCGGCTGGACCCCGCCGGCCCCGGCCCCCGAGACGGGCGCGGGCGCGGCGGGCGCGGCCAGTACGGACGGAGCGAGCACGGACGGAGCGGGCGCGTGAGCGGGGAGGGGACCGGCGCGTTAGCCGGCGCCGGTGGGGCCGGCCCGGACGAGGCGCCCGCCGGCGAGATCCTGCTGTTCCTGTTCACCCGCAAGGACGGCGTGTCCGAGGACCAGTTCCGCGACCACTACCTCGGCGTGCACGCCCCGATGAGCGTGGCGCACTCGACGGCGACCGGCCGCTACGTCGTGCGCCTCGTCGAGGGCGGCCACGGGCCGCTGCCGCTGGACGCGGTCACCGAGATCCACACCGAGTCGGTCGACGCGTTCGTCGACCCGGCCAAGGGCTGGGACTCGACGGAGAACTGGAAGGCCGTGATCGACGACGCGGCGAGCTTCCTCGAGGGCTTCCACATGTACCGCGTCAGCCGCGAGGTCCTGGTCCCCGCGGAGGCGGACACGGCCGCGCACCCCCCGGGCAAGGCGGCCGGGGTGGCCGATGCCGCCGCTGGCGTGGTGGGGGCGCGCGGACGCTCGCCCGGCGTCGTGCTCGCCCGGCTCTTCCTCACCGACGACACGGGCGAGGAGGCGGCCGACGAGCCGGACGGCCCGGACGCCATCCCCGGCGCCGTCCGCTACCGGGTACTCGACACGCTGAGCCCGGGCGCGCCGCCGCTGCACGCCGTCGATCTCGTGACACTGCCGGACGCGACAGCGGCCCGCTACCGTCCGAACACATATGTACTCGGCGAGTACGTGCAGAAATGGCCAAAGGAGGTGCGATGATGATCTTCCATCGCGTCTCCGGAGGCCCCCCGGACTCTAAGGAGGCCTGACGGGCCATGCGCACCAAGGCAGCGGTGATGTGGGGGCTGAACCAGCCCTGGACCGTCGAGGAGATCGAGCTCGACCCGCCGAAGGCCGGCGAGGTGCTGGTCCGCTGGCACGTCTCCGGCATGTGCCACTCCGACGACCACCTACGCACCGGCGACATGGGCGCCGGCACGCCGATCGTCGGCGGTCACGAGGGCGCCGGCGTCGTCGAGTCCGTCGGACCCGAGGTCACGAGCGTCGCCCCGGGCGACCACGTGATCTGTACGTTCATGCCGTCGTGCGGGCAGTGCCGCTGGTGCGCGAGCGGCCGCTCGAACCTGTGCGACCTTGGCGCGAACCTGATGATGGGCTACGGCGTGGACGGCACCGCCCGCTTCCACGCCCGCGGCCAGGACCTCTCGGCAATCTGCTTCCTCGGCACGTTCAGCGAGTACACGGTGCTGCACGAACGCAGCATCGTCAAGATCGACGACGACATCCCGATGGATGTGGCCGCGCTCGTCTCCTGCGGCGTGCCGACCGGCTATGGCTCGGCGGTCCACACCGCGAGGGTCGTCCCCGGCGAGACGGTTGTCGTCGTCGGCGCCGGCGGCGTCGGGATGAACGCGGTCCAGGGCGCGCGGATCGCCGGCGCCGAGCGGATCATCGCCGTCGACCCGGTCGAGTCCAAGCGGGACGCCGCCAAGATCTTCGGCGCCACCCACGCGGCGGCCGACCTGGACGAGGCGACCGCGCTCGTCCGCGACCTGACCCACGGGGCGATGGCCGACGCCGCGATCATCACCGTCGGCGTCGTCAAGGGCGACCAACACATCGCGCCGACGATGGCGCTGGTCTCCAAGGGCGGGCGGGTCGTCGTCACCGGCGTGTCGCCGGTCCAGGACAACGACGTCAAGCTGTCCCTGTTCGACCTGGCGATCTTCCAGAAGGAGCTGCGCGGCACCCTGTTCGGCGCGTGCAACGCCCGCTCGGACCTGCCGACGCTGTTCCGGCTCTACCGCTCCGGCCAGCTCAAGCTCGACGAGCTGATCACCAACCGCTACCCGCTGGAGGAGATCAACGCCGGGTACACGGACATGCTCGCGGGCCGCAACATCCGCGGCGTCATCGTCCACGACGTGAGCTGACGGAGGCGCACTCGATGTCCGACACCGCCGAGGCACCCTCCGGTGGCACGAGCTACGACCAGCTCGCCGGCGCGACGGCCGCGGGCGCCGGCGACGCCGACGAGTACCCCGAGGCGGCGAAGGGTGCGGCGGGCCCGCTGGGCCCCGTCGATCTTGTCGACCGGACGATCCTCGTGACCGGCGTGACCGGCCAGGTCGCCCGCCCGCTCGCGCTCGCGCTCGCCAGGAACAACACCGTCTACGGCGCGGCCCGGTTCAAGGACGCGGCGCTGCGCGAGGAGCTGACCGCGGCCGGGGTGCGCGCCACCCCCGCCGACCTCGTCACCGGCGAGCTGTCCCAGCTGCCCGAGCGGGTCGAGTTCGTCCTGCATTTCGGGGTCGTCAAGAGCAACCGCTGGAACGTCGACCTGGACGGCAACGTCGGCGGGACCCTGGCGCTCGCCGAGCGCTACGCCGGGATCGCGAGGGCGTTCCTGTACTGCAGCTCGGGCGCGGTCTACGCGCCCGACCACGATGGCGTGCTGGCGGAGGACCACGCGCTCGGCGACAGCCACGCCGTCTGGCCGTTCCTGCACACCTACAGCGTCTGCAAGATCGCCGCCGAGAGCGCGGCACGGTACGCGGCCCGCCGCTTCGGCCTGCCGACGACGATAGCGCGGCTGAACGTTCCCTACGGCCCGACGGCCGGCGGCCTGCCCGACTACCACCTGCAGATGATGGCCGCCGGGATGGCGGTGCCCGTCTACGGCGAGAGCGAGGCGGACGCGACACCCACCCGCTACCAGCTGCTGCACGACGACGACATCGCGGCCATGATCCCCGGCCTGCTGGCGGTGGCGGAGGTGCCGGCGACGGTCCTCAACTGGGCCGGGCCCGAGACGCCCAGCGTCCAGGAGTGGTGCGCCGAGCTCACGGCGCTCACCGGCATCCCGGCGACGTTCGAGTACACGAAGGCGACCCTGGGCAGCGTCGTCATGGACCTGACGACGCTGCACGAGCGGGTCGGCCGGGCGGGCGTCCCGTGGCGCGAGGGCCTGCGCGTCATGGTCACCGCCCGCCATCCTCACCTGCTGCGCGCCGACGCCGCCGCCCAGGCCCCGGCCTAGCGCCGCGGCGGTTCCCGTGTGGCGCCGAAGGCGAGGGGCGGCACCACCTGGGCCGTGCCAGGCATGACTGACCATGAAGGGAGACGGCCACACGGTCCGGCCACCTGATCGGGCGTCAGACCGAAGCCCTGCCTCATGCCAGACCTCGGCGGACCGGGCCGGCGGGCTGGGCAGACGCTGCCTAGGCGAGCGGACCACCAGCAGGAAAAATGCGCGAAAGGCGAGGTCTGGTGCCCATACCGGGCGCTGGCCGTGGCTAGCCGTGGCCACGGTCGGTGAAGATGGTCACATGGCCTGCTTCTGACGCTCCGTCGGGTCGTCGCCTTACGCTTACCACGTGTCTCCAGCCGACGCCCCTGCCCTCGACAAGACCGCCAAGCCCGCCAATGCCTCCCCCCACCAGAGTCCTCGGGGCCGCGGCCGCGCGGCGGCGGGCGGAGCCAGCGCCCGGCTCGCGGTCGGCGCAGACGCGGGCAACGGCCAGGGCGACGCGGGCGAGCCGGGCGTGCCGACCGAGGCGGGCGCCGCGACAGAGGCGGGCCCGGCCGACGCCGCGAGCCCGGCCGACACCAGCCCGGCCGCCGCGGCGCCGCGGGCGGCGGACGGCCGGGTGCCGGGCCGGCGAGGTCTCGCGACCAGGGCCCGCCTGCTGGACTGCGCCGCGGCGATGTTGGAGACGACCCCGTACCGGGAGCTCACGGTCACCGACGTCACGCGCGAGGCGGGCACCTCACCCGCGACCTTCTACCAGTACTTCGTCGACATGGAGACGGCGATGCTCGCGCTCGCCGAGCAGGTCGCCGACCAGGGCTCCCACCTGTCGGACCTCGTCGGTGCCAGGCCGTGGCGGGGTGCCGCCGGCTGGCACAGCGCGGAGTCGCTTGTCGACGGGTTCCTGACGTTCTGGCAGGCGCACCAGCCGGTACTGCGGGTCGTCGACCTGCTCACCGAGGAGGGCGACCAGCGGTTCCGCCGCGCCCGGGTGCGCATGCTCAACGCGATCACGAGGTCACTCGCGGGCGCGGTCGAGGAGGCGCAGACCCGCGCCGGGCGCAGCGCCGAGGTCGAGCCGATGGCGATGGCCGGCGCGCTCGTCTCGATGCTCGCGCATGTCGCCGCCCATCAGCCCGGCTTCGAGGCCTGGGAGATCCACGTCGCCGACCTGCGCCAGGCGATGATCCGCCTCGTCTTCTGGGGCGTCACCGGCCCCAAGGTCCCCCGGGTGATCTAGTTTCGCCATCGGTAGGCCCGCGGGCTCGTCCTTTGCGCCGCGTGGGTCAGGCGGCGTCGATCTCGATGCGGCGCGGGTGGGTGGCACGCTGCTTGGCGAGGCGAATGGTCAGGACGCCGTCGCACAGCGAGGCGCGGACCGACTCGGGGTCGACGTCGCCGGGCAGCGCTATGCGGTGCTCGAACGAGCCGGTGCGGCGGGCCTGACGGCGCAGCTTGCCGGTGCGCTCCCGCTCCTCGATCGCGCCACCGACGATCAGCTCGTTGTCCTGCAGGTCGATGGTGATGTTCTTCTTCGAGACGCCGGGGAGATCGATCTCGACGATGAACCCGTCATCGGTCTCCTCGATGTCGACCGGGGTGATCATGTTGGCCAGGGTGCTGAAAGTGCGGCCCTCCGGCGCCCCGCCACCGACCACGTCGCCGAGGAGGCTGCCCATCTTCGCCCAGGCGTCCTCGATCTCCCGGAACGGGTCCCACTTCGCCAGCATCGGGCGGACGTCGCCGCTACGCGCGGGGAGTGCCATTTGCTTCCTCCTCAGAACTTTGTCACCGATTTAGATGGTTTTCCGGCCTTATGGTGTGACCGGTGCCGGACCGGTGCCGGACGAGGGATCCGTCGGCGGATTCGGCCGGCGTCCGCGGCCGCTGGCTGCCGGCCGCTGACGGCCGGGCCCTGCCAGGCAGGCACTGACAGCCAGGTCCCGCCAGTCCACTCCCCGCCAGGCCACGTCCCGCCGGGTCGAGTTGAGCCAGCCCCTGGATACCCGTCCGTAGTGCTTTGCCTACCCACTGCGTTTCGATGCATGTGCCGTCGGAAATTCGACACGGCTGTAAGGACCCGCCCGTTCCGTGCGGAACCTGGGCGCACTAGCGTGTTTGTCAACGTAGGACCGAAACGCGCGGACCAGATTCGCGCTTGCCGGTCCGTGGGGGATGGCCGGGCCGGCGGTAACGCGGCGCTCAGGCCGCGTGATCATCACGCGGCTGGACGCCCGCATCGCGGTGCCCAGGCGTAGACGAGCAGTACAGCGGAGGGGGACGGGGTGGTCAGCACCGCTCTTCGGGTGACGACATCGGCGGGAGAGGCGCTGCTCACCGGTCCGGAATCCGCGGTGATCGGCAGGGCCCGGTCCTCGACCATCGCGATCAGCGACAGCAAGGTGTCGCGCCAGCACGTGCTGCTCGCGCCGTCGGCGTCCGGCTGGCGGGTCGTCGACCAGAGCGCCAACGGGATCTGGCGGGACGGCCGCCGCGTCACCGAGGTGGAGCTCCAGCTCGGCGAGGTGGCAAGGATCCGCCTGGGCGGGGTCGACGGTCCGGAAGTCGTCATCACCGCAGTCCCCGGCGCCGGCGAAGGCGCAGCGGCCGGCTGCCGCCGCTCCCCCCGCACAGCGCGCGACCCAGCCCGCTCCGCCAGTCCAGCCCGGCCCTCAGATACCGCCCACCCCTCAGCTCCTGCCCGTCCTGGCCGGCCAGCCGGTACTTGGGGCCGGGACCGGCCCGTCGGGCGTACCGACCACCACGAACCCGTCGGTGCCGGCCGCGCGCAAGGTCCACCCGATCTCCGGCGGCCGGATCCGGCTCGGCCGGTCCCGCGACAACGACGTCTCGGTCCCGGACCTGCTCGCCTCCCGCCACCACGCCGAACTGCTGCTGCACCGCGGCGGTGCCGAGGTCATCGACCTCGACACGTCGAACGGCACGTTCGTCAACGGCCAACGCGTGCAGCGCGCCCCCGTCGGGCAGCGCGACGTGATCGCGATCGGCCACCACCTGTACCAGCTCGACGGCGCGACGCTCGTCGAGTACCGCGACTCGGGCGACGTCGCGTTCGAGGCGACCAGCCTCAACGTCTGGGCCGGCACCAAGCAGCTGATGCGCGACATGACGTTCCGGCTGCCGGCCCGCTCGCTGCTCGGCGTCGTCGGCCCGTCCGGCGCCGGCAAGTCGACGCTGCTCAACGCGCTCACCGGCTTCCGCCCAGCCGACGCCGGCACCGTCCGCTACGCCGGCCGCGACCTCTACGACGAGTACGACGAGCTGCGCCGCCGGATCGGCTACGTCCCGCAGGCCGACCCGCTGCACGCCCAGCTGACCGTCCGCCAGGCCCTTGAGTACGGCGCCGAGCTGCGCTTCCCCGCAGACACCACCACCGACGAGCGGCGCGCCCGCGTCCTGGAGACGATTGGCGAGCTGGGGCTCACGCAGCATGCCGACACCCCGGTCTCGCGCCTGTCCGGCGGCCAGAAGAAGCGCACCAGCGTCGCGCTGGAGCTGCTGACCCGGCCGTCGCTGCTGTTCCTCGACGAGCCGACGTCGGGTCTTGACCCCGCCAACGACCAGGCCGTGATGGACACGTTGCGGACGCTGGCCAAGGGTGGTGGCGCGGGCTCCGCCGACGAGCAGGGCCGCACCGTCATCGTCGTCACCCACAGCGTGTTGTTCCTCGACCGATGCGACTACGTCCTGGTGCTGTCCCCCGGTGGTTTCATCGCCTACTTCGGCCCGCCGGACGGGGCGCTGACCTACTTCGGCAAGCGGGACTTCAAGGACTTCGTCGACGTCTTCCGGGAGCTTGAGGCGACCCCGGGCGAGCAGATGGCGGCCCGGTTCCGCGCCTCCGAGTACTACGTGCCGTCGGCCATGGTCGCGCCGTCGGTGCGGACCGCGCCGCCGGCGCTGCCGAGCATCCGTCAGCAGTCGGTGCCCAAGCAGCTGTCGACGCTGACCCGCCGCTATCTGAAGGTCATCCTGGCGGACAGGTCGTACCTGCGCCTGATCGCCGCGTTCCCCGTCTTCCTGGGGATCATCCCGCGGGTGATCCCGGCGCCGAACGGGCTGGGCGTACTCGCGAACGGCCGGCCGAACAGCGACGCGACGAAGGTGCTCGTCGTGCTCATCCTGTGCGCCTGTTTCATGGGCATGGCCAACTCGGTACGCGAAATCGTCAAAGAACGGGACATCTATCGTCGAGAACGCACCATAGGCCTGTCCAGATCGGCCTATCTCGGCTCGAAGATCGTCATCCTGACCGGCATCACGACGCTGCAGTGCATCATCTTCACGCTGATCGGCCTGGTCGGGCGCACGCCGGAAGAGGCGGTGGTGGTCAGTTCGCCGCTGCTGGAGTGCCTCATCGCGATCGTCGTCGCCGCGCTCGTGTCGATGATGATCGGCCTGCTCGTCTCGACGCTCGTCGACAACGCCGACAAGACGATGCCGTTCCTGGTCCTGATCACGATGGCGCAGCTGGTGCTCTCCGGCGGTCTGATCACCGTGTCGGACGGGCTCGGGCTGCAGCAGGTCAGCTGGCTCGCCCCGGCACGCTGGGCCTTCGCCGCACTCGCCGCGACCGACGATCTCAACAACGCCGGCAAGCTCGGCGACGACCGGATCGGCACCGCGCCCCGCGACACGCTCTGGAACCACAGCGCGGGCGTCTGGGTGCTCGACATCGCCGTGGCCCTGGCGCTCGGCGCCGTCCTGCTCTACCTGACGTCGGTCACGCTGCGCCGCATCGAGCCCAAGGTCGGCCGCCCGGCCGCCGCCGGCGTCGCCGCCAGCGCGGTCGCCGCCTACGACCCCGCCGGCGCGCCGGCACCGGGCACCCCCGGTCACGGCTCTCCCGTCTACCCGCCCGCGGGGCCACCGACCGGCGGCGTCCCGTGGCCACCCCAGCCCGGCGCCCAGCACCCACCCGGTCCTGGCGCCTGGGGCCCGCCCGGCCGCTGACTCAGGCCGACGGCCGGGTGGCCCCGACCCGAGACGAGTACCGCCAGACCACCCGGCCGGCTCGGCGCGGACCATACCCGGCCCTGTTCGGCCCAGCCGGCCGCTGAGCCGGCGGTCCACGGTCAGCGCCAGGTGGCCAGGAGATCGGCCAGGTCGGCCGCCTGTTCGACGGCAAGGACGACGGTCACCGGGGCGGCGCCGGTCACCGTCGTCTCGACGGTGACCCGCACGCCCGTCACCGACCGGTCGACCCGCAGCGAGCGGACCACCTCCGGGTGGGCCGGCACCGGGTCGGCCAACCGCCGCCGAGCCGGCGCCCGAATGGCCTCCGGCCGCTCCAGCTCCCCGCCGGCCTCGGCCCGCAGCAGCAAGGCCAGCCGGCGTCCGACCGGCGGCGGGAGGTACGCACCCGGCGGCGGGACGTCCACCGGCGGCGCGGGGGCGCCCGTGGACGGTGTGGGCGCGCCCTCCTCCCAAAGGAGCCGCAGGTTGGCGTCGAGGAGCTCGAACAGCACGCTGCCACCCAGCCGCTCGACCTCCACCGGCCCGAACCGGCGCCGGACCCGCGGGGCACCGAACCACGCACCATCCCCCGCGGCACGCCCGAGGCCGAGTTCGTCGCCCACGCCGGCCAGCGCCCTCACCTCCGCCTCGACCACCCAGCCCGCCGCTCTCCCAGCCCAGCTTGCCCGCCCGGCCGGGATCAGCGGCCCGCAACCGCCGTCCGCCCGCATCATCCGCGCGCCGGTGGACCTAGCCCGCCACGGTGACCCTGGTCCCGCCGCGGTGACGCGACGAGAATCACCGGTCCTGGAGCTGGGCCGGGGCGCCCACGCGGGTGCCCGCGTGGGCGCCAGTCGGGACGCGGCGGGCGGCGTGGAGCCAGGCGGGCGGCGGGAACGTCGGGCGTGGCCAGGCTCCGGCAAGCGCGGCGGCGGTTCGGCGCCGGCGGCGCAGGTTCGCCGCCCGGTACACCTCGATGCACTGGTCGCGGTAGGACGAGACCCCGCCGACGCGGGCCGCCGCCTCGTCGATCAGCCGTTCGCGCCGTTCCAGGTCGGCCGCGAGCCGGACCCGCAGGTCCGCGAGACGGCCCTGGTCGGCGAGCAGCTCGGCCCGCGCCTTCGCCGCGGCCCGCCGGGCCCGCGCGGCCGCGTCATCCCCGCTCGCCGGCGCGCCCAGTTCCTCGGCCGCGCGCATGAGCCGCTCAGCCGGGCTCGCGTCCACCCGCGCCGCCAGCGCCTCGACCCGCGCCGACCGCTCGGCGATCCGCGCGTCCAGCTCGACGAGCACCGCGGCCAGCGCCCCACGCAGCACCTCGTGCGACCGGGCCGCGGCGTTCGCCAACTCCAGCATCACCGGCGTCACCATCACCTGAGTCACCGTCACCGGCGTCCCCGCCCGGTCCGCGCGTGGCGGCGGTTCCGCGGAACCGCCCGGAACCGCCGGCGGCGCGGCCCCGCCACCGCTCGGCGCCGACGACGCCGAACCGCCGGCAGCCGTCCCAGGCACGACCCGGCCCGCCCTCGACACCGGTTGCGCGAGACGGCCCGAATCTGACGCAGCTACGACGGGCGGTACGCCAACCCGCCCATCCCGCCGCCCCAGCCACCACAGCCACAGCCGTGTCCGCGCCCCCAGCCCGGACCACCCCCGCCGTCCGCGCCGCACCCCGCCCAGCGGCGTCTCAAGCACGGCACCCCGCCGCGCTCGCCCGGTCTCCGTCGTCATCTTCTCCCCCAGCCCCGCATGGTCACCTACGACCAAGCCAGACGGACGAGCCCCGGCTCACGTCAACCCGCGGCGGATCCTCCCCTCCGCCCAGGGCCAGACCCGCCACGCATCCCGCGAAAACTCCTTCAAGCCCTCCTCCGACTCGAATTCGGCCATTTCTCGGACCAGCAGTGCCTCGCCTGGCTCGCCAAGGTGGGCCGCCATTCCAATCCGACTCGGATTTGGTGATCTCTGGGACGCGCCCAGGTGATGCCAGATAGACCCGACGAGTTTCAATCCGACTCGGATTTTGTGATCTCTGGGACCGTATGTGACGATGGCGAACCTCGGCGGGTGGAGCGAGTTTCAATCCGACTCGGATTTGGTGATCTCTGGGACCGTCGCCGCGTGCTTCGTTCCTGGCTGGCTCGTCAGTTTCAATCCGACTCGGATTTGGTGATCTCTGGGACCGGGCATTGTGGCAATCACCGCAGGTCAAATCGTGCAAGTTTCAATCCGACTCGGATTTGGTGATCTCTGGGACGCCTGACAACCCGCAGGGACTCCGGCAGTACGCCGATGTTTCAATCCGACTCGGATTTGGTGATCTCTGGGACTTTGTCGCCCTGGCATTGCTCGCGATGGTCGTGACCAAGTTTCAATCCGACTCGGATTTGGTGATCTCTGGGACCCCGGGACCAACCCCGGGGGGAATCGGATGGCGGAGGTTTCAATCCGACTCGGATTTGGTGATCTCTGGGACCATCACCTGCATCGTGACCGCCCTCAGCGTGGGGTTTCAATCCGACTCGGATTTGGTGATCTCTGGGACTTGCCGAAATCGCACCCGAACCGGCACTCCACCAGGTTTCAATCCGACTCGGATTTGGTGATCTCTGGGACCCCGTACCGTCACCCTCGTCAAGGACCCGTCCGGGTTTCAATCCGACTCGGATTTGGTGATCTCTGGGACGCCTCGGCGCTGATCACCGCTGGGGAGAACGTGTTTCAATCCGACTCGGATTTGGTGATCTCTGGGACAGCTGTCCGAATTGTACACCGGCTGAGCTGCGGGTTTGCAAGATCAAACCAGAACCTCGTGCGGAAGATCCACTTGGCGCCGCCTTTCTGATCTCTTCGCCTGCCGTCTTCGCAGGTGGGAGCACATGTCGATCAGTAGCCAGAACCTCCGGGGTTTGTCGGCGTGTCGGAGGTTCTGGCTTGGCGGCAGGTTGCGTCCGTCCGTGGTGGGTGAGGGCTGCGGCTGCCGGGCCGGGCTCGGGGCGGACGGAGGGCGGGCGCCATGACGGGGTGGTTCGGCGCGCGGGTGTGGCCAGGGCGGGCTCCCGACGGCCAGGGCGGGATCGTCGCCGGCTCGGGACCTCGTCGCCGCGCTGGGGCGGCCGGTGGGGTGCCGCGGGCGATGGCCGAGCCGCGGGCGCTGTGGGCCGCGTGGGCGCGGGTGGCCGCCGGCAGCGGCATGCCGGGGGCCGACGGGCTTTCCGTGGCCGACTTCGCCCGCGAGCTTGGCCCGCGGCTTGACCGCCTGGCCGACCAGCTGGCCGAGGGGGGCTACGCACCACAGCCGCTGCGGCTGGTCACGATCACCCGGGGCGGCCGTCGTCGGGCGCTCGGCCTGCCGACCGTGCGCGACCGGGTGGCGCAGCGCGCGTTCCTGGACGTCTGTCACGAGCAGCTCGACGCCGACGCGGTCGAGGTGAGCTTCGCCTACCGTCGCGGCCGGTCGTGGCTGGACGCGCTGGCGGCGGCGGAACGGCACCGCGACGCGGGCCGGCGCGTAGTGCTGCGCACCGACATCGCCGACTATTTCGCCCGCATCCGGCACGATCTCCTCCTCGCCGCGCTCGCGCCGGCTGTGCCGGCCGACGGTGTGGAACTGGTCCGCGGCTGGATAACGGCGCCGGTGCTCACCGAGCGCGGAATCGTCGCGCGGCGCGAAGGCGTCCCGGAAGGCGCTCCAGTCTCCCCCGCGCTCGCCAACGTCTATCTCCGCTCTTTCGACGCCGCCGTCCACCGCCGGCCCGGTTTCCTGGTGCGTTATGCCGACGATATCGCCGTGTTCTGCGCGGACACCGAGCAGGCCGTCCAGTCGGCCCACGTGGCAGGCGGCGCGCTCGCGGCGCTCGACCTGGCGATGAACCAGGAGAAAACGTACGTCTCCAGCTTCGACCGCGGCTTCTCGTTCCTGGGCTGGGTGTTCTTCCAGGACGGCGGCTGGGAGGCCGAGCCGTCCGCCGGCTGGACACATCCGATGTCCGTCGGACGCGGCCGGGCCGCCGCCGCCCCGGACCCGCGCGCCTACACCGGGCCGCCGCCGCGCGGCAGGTCGCCGGCCGCCCCGCGCGCCGCGCACGCTCCGTCCGCATCGTGGAGGTCGCCATGATCCGGCCAAGCCGCCGGCCGCTCTACGTGACGGGCCATGGGCTTGTCCTGGGCCGCCGGGGTGGCCGGCTCGTCGCCAGCCGCGACGGCGTCGTCGTCACGTCGGCGCCGCTCGGGCGGATCAGCGAGGTCGTCCTGTTCGGCAACGTCACCGTGACGACGCCGGCCATGACCGCCCTCCTCGCCGAGGACGTCCCGCTGGCGCTGCTCACCGCCGACGGCCGGCCGCGGGGCCGGCTGGAGCCGCCGCGTGCCTCCCATATCGTGGCCCGGCGCCGGCAGCTGGAGCTCCACCACGACGACAAGGCCCGGCTGCGGCTGGCCCAGGCGTTCGTCCGGGGCAAGATCCACAACCAGGACATCCTGCTGCGGCGCCGGGCGGCGGGAACGCCGGCGGACGAGGACGCCTGGGCGCTGGCCCGCCGGGTCGCGGCGGCCGGTCCGGCGGCCGCGGCGACGCGCTCGGTGGCCGAGCTGAACGGTGTGGAAGGCGCGGCGTCCGGCGCCTACTTCCGCGCGCTGCGCCTCCTGCTCGCCGACGGGCTCGGCTTCCGGCGCCGAGAACGGCACGCGCCGGACGTCGTCAACATGCTGATCAACTACACGTCGGCGCTGCTGCGGGAGATCGTGTTCGGCGCCGTGGTCGCGGCGGGGCTCGACCCGTACGTGTCGTTCCTGCACGTGCCGCACCCGGGCCGCCCGACGCTCGTGTTCGACCTGATGGAGGAGTGGCGCCCGGTGCTGCTCGAGTCGACCGTGCTCAGCGTCCTGGGGCTGCGGATGGTAGGCCCGGCCGACGTCATCGCGCCCGAGCCGCCCGCCGCGCGGACAGCCGCGCCGCCCGGCGGGCGGACAGCCGGGCCGACGGCCGGGCGATCCGCCGCGCCGCACCCGCGGGACGGCATCCCCGGGGACGTCACGGGCAGCACCCCGCCGGATGCCTGGGCCTCGCCGGGTGCCGCGCAGGCGGACGGCTCTGCCGGCGACGGCCGGGGGGCCGTGGCGAGCCGGCACGACGGCGGGGCGGAGTACCCGCCGCTGGCGCCCCGCCCACGGCTGCGGCCCGAGGCGACCGCGGCGGTGATCGAACGGTTCCGCGCCCGGGTCGACTCACCGGCCCGGACCTGGGGCCCAGCGACCGGAGTCACCTACGGCAGCCAGATCCGGGCGCAGTGCCTGGCCCTGCGGCAGACGTTGCTGGATGGCGTTCCCTACGAACCGTTCCGCTGGCGGTGACGGCGGCATGTCGCATCCCGAGGACACCGGGCTGCTCGTCAGCTTCGACGTCTCGTTCGACGCGTACCGCCGGCAGGTCGCCAAGGTGCTGGAACGGCACGGGCCGCGGGTGCTGCGGTCGGTGTACGACGTCACGCCGCCGGCCGGCGCGGTGAACCGCCTCGTCGAACGTCTCGTCGAGATCGTCGAGCCGTCCGACCATGTCGTCGTCGTTCCGTACTGCCCCCGCTGCCGCCACCACTGGAGCGGCGCACCCCTCAATGCCCTCCCCGGGTCGGGCTGGATCGTCCCATGAACGTGATCATCACGACCGTACCGTCGTGGCCCCGGCCCCGACCCGGACCGCGAGCACGTGCACGAGCACACGAAGCCGGCGACCTGGACGAGGACGAGCCCGGTATGGGACCGGCCCGCGCGGCGGTGGACCCGATCGCGGCGCGGCGGGCGGCGGCGTGAACACGCCGATCATCGTCGTGTACGACGTCGCCGACGACGAGCGCCGGGAGCTGGTCCGCCGGTCGCTGCGACCGGTGGCCGACCGGTTCCAGCAGAGCGGGTGGTACCTGCCCGCCGACCGGGGTCTGACCGCCGTCCGCGTCGGCGCCGGCCTCGCCGGTCTGCTCAGCCCCGCCGACCGGCTCGGCGTCTGGCAGCCGTGCCCGGCGTGCTGGCGCGCGGTCCGTTGGCTCCCCGCGGGCGTCTGGCGCCCGGCGCCCGCCCTGCCCGGCCCTGGCGGCTGGCTGATCACCGAGACACGCCCCGCTTGACAGACCTCCGGCCGGAACGGGATTCACGTGTTCCGAGGGCGCTGTTCGGCTGCCAGGGCCGCGAGGTCCGCTTCGAGGGCGTCGAGCCACGCGGGGCCGGGCCAGGGCTTGCGGGGTAGCGCGGCCAGGGCGGCGGCGCGTTCCACGTCACAGCGGGCGACCAGGTCGGCGCGGTAGCTGTCTCGCACGATCTCCAGACGGGCCCGTTCCTCGCCGTACAGGCCGCGGAACGCCGCGACCGACGCGAGCGCCTGACGGACGGCGGCCCGCTCGGCGGCGTCCGCGGCCAGTGCCCGCCGGCTGGCGGCCAGCGCCGCGAACCGGGCCTGCGCCGCGCGCTGCCCGGCCCGGTGGACGGCCGCCGCCAGCGGGTCGTGGGCACGATACTCGGCCGCCGCCACCACCGCCGTGACCAGCGCCGCCGCGGCCAGGAACAGAGCGAACGCCACCGGGACCGCGAGGCCGAACGGCCGGCCGGCGCCCGCCGACGCCCGGCCGAACGCAAGGCCCACGTCGGCCACCGCCAGCGCGACGAGCGCCGCGACAGCCGCGGGCGAGAGCTCCAACCCGGCGACGCCTCGCACGGTCCGGCCGATACCGGCCCGCCGGCCGGCCGCGTGCCGCCGCTCGGCGGCGAGCCGCTCGTCGCGGGCCTGCCGCGCGAGATGGCCCGCGAGCAGCATCCCGGCGCACGCGACCGCGGCCACGAGCAGCAGCCTGCCCAGGTAAGGCAGCGTGAACGCGCCCCACCCGTCCTCGGCCGGCGGGGTCAGCAGAGCCGCCTGGGCGAACGCGCCGACGCCGACGCCGGCCGCCCGCGTCCGCGGCGACGACGACGCGAGATACGCACGGTGGAACCGGCCACCGGGGCCATGGCCGTGGAGGCCACTGCTACCGGTCGCCGCCAGGGCGGCCAGGGCAGCGAAGTGCTCGGCCTCGGCCGTGGCGAGCGCGCCGCGAGCCGCCTCGCGGACCAGCTCCAGGCCGGCGAGCCGCGCCCGCGCGTCCTCTACCGAACACCAGGCCTGGACGCGGCCATGCTGGTAGCCGCGGCCGAGCCGCTCACCCCACACGGCGGCGTGCCGCGCGATGACCGTCTCGAACGGCGGCTCTGTCGGGCCTGACTCGGCGTCCGGGTAGGGCGCGGCGGCGTCCCGCTCCGCGCAGGCACGCGCGAACGCGAGCAGCCCCTGGCTGTCCCGCCGCCGGTACGGCACCAGCGGGAACCACGCCCCGCCACGCCCACCCAGCGGCCCCTCCCCCAGCGGGCGCCGGCGCCGCCCCCGCCCGTTCCAGCCCGCCATCTCTCCCCCAGCCCGTCCCAGGTCCCCAACACCCACCCCAGACGGACCGCACCCCCACCACCCGCCCCAAAGCGCGGAAGAGCTTCAACCCACCAGACCCCTCAGGCATCATGAACAGCCTCCAGGAACCGTCATTCCAATCCGACTCGGATTCGGTGATCTCTGGGCGCGGATCATCACGCACTTCAACCTCGACCTTGAAGGTTTCAATCCGACTCGGATTTGGTGATCTCTGGGAGGGCTCTGATCCGGGCGCTGCGTGACATTCACGTTTCAATCCGACTCGGATTTGGTGATCTCTGGGAGCGCGTCAAGGACGTGGCCGTGGTGGGCCGCCCCCACGTTTCAATCCGACTCGGATTTGGTGATCCCTGGGAGTGCCACGACGGAAGAAGTGGGAGCATGAGCAGAGTTTCAATCCGACTCGGATTTGGTGATCCCTGGGAGACTGGATACAGATGCTAAACCGTTCGTGAATCCCTGTTTCAATCCGACTCGGATTTGGTGATCCCTGGGAGGTGATCGCGAGTGAAGTGTCTGTGCGCTGGCATGGTTTCAATCCGACTCGGATTTGGTGATCTCTGGGAGAGCTGTCCGAATTGTACACCGGCTGAGCTGCGGGTTTGTAAGATCAAACCAGAACCTCTCTGTGAAGATCGGCCCCGAAGGGAAGATTTGATCTTCCTGGTGGGCGTCTTCGCTGGTCGGAGGGTATGTCGATCAGTAGCCAGAACCTCTCGGGTTCGTCGGCGTGTCGGAGGTTCTGGCTGACGATCTTCCGACGCGGGGCGGGGCGAGGCTGCGCGCCTGGCCGTCCGTCCGTTCCGGGCGTCGGAGATGTCCGGGCCGTGGGTGCCCGCGTGGAGGAGGCGGTGAGCATGGTGCGGCCGCCGCGGCTGCGGGTGGACGACCGTGGGGTGGCCGTTCCCGAGCTGGCCGAGGACGTCGCCGCGCATGCGTCCATTGTCGCGGGTTCGGGCCGGATGGGGGACCGGACGCCGGCGCGGGTGCCGATCGGGCCGGCGGCGGTGCGCCGGCGGCGCCGGCCGTCCGGGGCACACCCGCCACCGCCCGCGCGCTCGGATCCGCGTCGGCGCTCTCGGCGGCGCGGAGGGCAGCGAGACAGCGAGCGGCGACGGAACGGACCGAGACGCGACGAACAGCGACGGGGCCGCCGGCCACGCACGCCACGGCGGCGACGGATGGGTCCCGTCGCCGGGTTCCTGCTCGGGCTTGCCGTCGCGGGGACACTGGCGGCGCCGCTGTGGCTCGCTCGCCTCGTCTGAGCTCGGCGCCTGTCAGCGCCACGGCCGTGCTGGCCTGGGCGCGCGCCGGCACCGGCCACGTCCGTCTGGGCCTGGTGACCCGCGAGAGGACAGGAGTGTTCAGTGGCTCGCACGATTCGGATCAACGGGATCGACGTCCCGGTCATCGCCGACGAGATGAGCGGCTCTGAGCTCAAGCAGGCCGCGGGGATCGAACCGGACCGGGTACTCGTCAAGCAGGACCCGGAGCGGAACACAATCGTCGGCGACGGCCAGCGCGTCCGGCTCGCCGACGGCGACGTCTTCGCCCACCACGCCCGCCACTCCAAGGCTCGGGACCGGCGCGTCGTGCGCGCCTTCCCGTCCGTTGCGGAGGGCAGCGGGGGCGACACCGCAACAGCGGGGCCTGGCCGGTGAACGCCCAGCAGCGGCGGGTTCTCGGCGAGGCGGCGCAGCTGCTGTGCGCCTACCCGGAGCTGCGGGTCGCCGCGGACGGGTCGTGGCTGCTCATCCCGGAGTTCCGGCTGCCGGGCGGCTGGGCGCCGGCCCGCACCACGGTGCTGATCGCCGTGCCGCTCACCTACCCGGAATGCGCGCCGGACGGCTTCTACCTGGGTGACCGGCTGCGCCGGCGCGACGGCGCCTTTCTCGTCAGCCCTGGGCACTACTTCCGCGAGTACCACAACCCGTACGCCGACCTCGGCTACCTCTGGTACTGCCTGGAGGACCCGGAACGCCGCTGGAGCCCCGGCGTCGACTCGCTGGTCACCTACGTCGAGGCGATCCGCACCTACCTCGGCGAAACGGACTGACCCTCATGGACCGGCGCCGCGCGCTCGTCGTTCCGTCCCGCCTCTGGAACGGGCTACACGCCCATCTGCTGGCAGGCCCCGCCGAGCGGTTCGCTTACCTGCTCGCCCGCGCGGACCTGGCGTCACCGGACGTGGTGGAGACCGACGACCGGCCCCGTGGTGGTTCTGCGGGCCCGGTGGGTGCTGCTCGTTCCGGATGAGGCGCTGACCGTCCAGAACGGCGACCGGGTGGAAGTCTCCCCCGAGGTCACGCGGACCGTGCTGCGGACCTGCTACGAGCAGGCGCTGTCGCTGGTCGACGTCCATTCCCATCCCGGCGCGGCCGTCGCGCGGCTGTCCGGGCACGACCTGCGCAACGCGCTCACCACCCACGGCGAGTTCCTCTCCGTCATCCCCGCGAGCCCGCCCGCGTTCGCCGCCTCCCTCGTCGTCGCCCCGGCTGATCACCAGGCCGTCGTCGCCCAAGCCCTCGCCGAGCTGATCAACCTGCTCCCCCCGCGGCGCGCGGCCGCCGACCAGATCCTGGTCGACCTCGCCGCCCCGGCGACGTCGAACCTGCGCGCCATCGCCGACCCGGCCTGCCCCGTCTGCGGCGACCACGCGGCCCTGCACGACGCGGGCGACCGGGCCGGCCCGCCACCGGCCCGGGCAGCGCGGCCGTTGGGTCAATCCAGTCCACGGCTGTGCCGGGATCCCACCAAAGAGCGGATGCGCAGTTGACGCCTCGGCGGGTGGGTCCTTACTGTCTCCGTCAGTCAGTCATGCGCTGACTCTTGCTGTTCGTGGGGCTGAGACCTCACGGGCGGCGCTCCGGCTCTTGGCCGGTGCTTCCGATGCCGCCTCGGGCTTCGAGGCGGCTGCCACCCCCGCTCGGGTGGCTGATTGACGAACGGCCCTCGGTGGCCTCCTTCGTCGTGTCCTCGGAGGTGCCGCGCATGGGCCTGTGTGTCTTCGACATCCTCGACGCCGACGGCGACCTGGCCGCGTTCGCGCTCGTTCGGTTCCTGGAGCCGGCGCTGCGGGTCCGCGTCCGCCGGGTCGCGCGGACCAGCGTGCCGTGGCTGTGTTCCTGCCACGGGTCGACGCTGTGCGACACCTGCGGCGGGCTGATCAACAAGTTCCTCTGCGTGGCGCAGGCGAAGCTGCGTGTCTGCGCGGCGGGCGGGCTGCCGACCACCAGGGCCGGCGTGCCGCTCAACGAGCTCGCCGTCATCGCCAGCGGCATGACGGAGCCGGCCGCGACGGCACGCCTGGGTGCCGACGAGGCCGGCCGCGAGCTGTTCGCCTACACCGCGCGGCGCACCCGCCCCGTCGGCGGCCCGGCTCCCCGGGGCCAGGGCCAGGGCCCGGCTCCGGCGGCCCACACCGACGAGGCGTGGCTGCGGGCCTGCTGGGCGCAGCTCGTCCTCCACCCGACCCGCAAGCTCGACGTGGACATCGTCCGAGAGGACGCGGTCCGCCGTGGCATGCCCGCGAAGCCCATGGACGCGCTGGACGCGTCGCCGGCGCGCGGGCCGCTGGCAGCCGAGCCGCTGGCCGACGCGGCGGTACGCGAGCTGATCATCGGGCTGCACGCCCAGGTCGTCGACCCCTTCCAGCTGCCGGCCACGGAGAAGAAGTTCGGCGTCGCAGTCGTGCAAGCCCGGGCCGCCCTCGACCGCGGCCGTGCACTACTGCGCGCCCACGACCCGAACCTCTACGAGACGCTGGTCGCCGGCCCCGTCGCCGGCCCCGTCGCCGGCCGCGGCTACGGCCGCCTCCCGGACCGCCCAGGCAGGCCCGGCCGGGCGCCACGCCGGCCGGGGAGCCGTGGGCCTCGTCGGGCGGGGAACCGGGCGGCTCCTCGGGCGGAGCCCAAGGTGCCCTCCTCGGCCTGGCCGGTGGCTGGCTCGACACCGACGCGGTGCCGACCACCGAGCGGGCACGCGATGCGCTGCGCGCCGAGATCGGGGCGGCGTTCGCCGCGCGGGCGCGCGAGGCCCGCCGACGGTCCGGCCGGCCACCGCTCGTCCAGCTGCTCGCCGCCATCATCGACGCGGTCTACGGCCGCGGGGCCGACCTGGTGGCCCGCTGCCGGCGGCTGCTCCGCCTGGAGGAGGCGGCGGCGCGCACCGAGCTCGCCCGGCTCGCCGTGCTGGTCGCCGCCGCGGGCCTGACCTGGCTCGACGACCTGCTCGCCCAGCTGGACGGCGCGCGGTGACCGCCCGGCACGCTGCCGGTCCGTCTGGTACCTGAGGGTGGCCGGGCGGACGGGCCTCCGGCGGGGCGCGCAGAATCCTTCCCATCGCCCGGCCGGAGCCGCGGCCGACACGGCCGGCCAGGTGATCCCGCGCTGAGGGCGCGGGACGCGGACGACGCGGCCGCGCGCCGCAGGCAGACCATAGCGGGCAGACCATAGGGGGAGACATGCCGGCGCGAGTGGCCGTACTGCTGGCGGCGGAGACGTCGGGGGCGCTGCCGCCGCCGCAGACCGGGCCGGCGGTCGCCGCCGCGGTGCTGGCGGCGGTCGGCGCCGTCGACCCGGCGCTCGCCCAGCAGCTGCACGACGCCCCGCCACCGAAGCCCTACCGGCTGACTCCGCTGCTCGACGAGAACGACCGGCCACCGCGCCGCGACTCGCGGGAGGTGCGGTTCGAGGTCGGCATCCTCGTCGACGCGCTGTTCGCGCGGATCTACCAGGCGCTGTCCGCCGAGCGGACCTGGCGCATCGGCCAGACGACCTACCAGGCGGTGGGCGTCGAGATCCGGGCGCTGGCGGAATACCCGGGTCTCGCCAGCGCCGCCGCCCCGGCGACGTCGTGGGCGTTCCGGCTCGTCACCCCGTGCGCGTTCGGCACCGCCCGCGAGGAGGGCGCCCGCCGCCAGCGGGTGTTCCCCGAGCCCGAATGGGTGTTCACGTCGCTCGCGAACCGTTGGCGCGCCTATGCCGGCGAGCTGCGCTCGACGCACGGCGGGGTGTTCGACCTGGAGGGCGCGGTCGTCGCCGCCGAGCGCAACCTCGAGGTCGTCGAGGCCGACCTGCGCACCGCCGAGCACCTCGTCAAGCCCCGGGTGCCGCCCGTCCGCGGCAGCGTCGGCGCGGTCCGTTACTCCCTGGCCGAGGCAGGCACAGTCTCCCCGGACGCCCGCCACGCCCTGGACACCCTCGCCACGTTCGCCTGCTACGCCGGCCTCGGCGACCGCACAGGCGTCGGCATGGGACACGTCGTCCCGCTCCCGGCCGCCGCGCCGACCCGGCGTCAGCAGCCGTCGCGCGCTGCGAGGACGGGGACGCCGGCCACGCGCCGCTGACTCCGTCGGCCGCGCCCCGCTGACTGCGTCGGCCACCAGTCAGGCCGACCGCTCCGGACCTTCAGCCAACCCGCGCGTCGGTCAGGGCACGGCCACGGGAGACGGCCTGGATCGCGCTGGCCAGCACGCCGCGAAGTGCCAGCCCACGCGCCCAGCCGGGTGGCCCGTGGCCGACCGCGTCCCGCGCCGTACCGTTCGCACCATGCCAGGTCCCCGCATTTCTCGTCCACGCCAGATGCCGCCCGGCGCGCCGCCGTCGCATCAGGCACAGACGGACGGCACCCCGGTCCGCGACGGCGGCCGGCTGTCAGCCGCCGGTGTCGCCCGTGCCAGCCGCGGCCAGCCTCGTGACCAGGCTGTCGTGTGCATGAAGCCCGCCCTTGACGCCCGAACCTGCGCGTACCTACTGTGGCAGTCGTCAGCTCACGCTGATTTTCTGCAGTGCTCCCCGTCACATGCCAGCCTCGCGTTCGCGCGGGCATTGGTGACGGCCAGAGCGCGGCGTGTGCCGGCGAGACCGGCCTTGGAATGGTACTCCGGGCTTCGGAGCGCCCCGCCCACACCAGGTAGGCGGCCATGCGGAGACACAGCCGTTCGGCTGATGTCCGTTGGTTCCGGAGGTCGCCGTCATGCGTCTCATCCTCAGCGACATCCTCCGTCTAGAATTGAGGCGTTGCGCCCACACGACAGGCAGTCGGGGGAATTATGACGTTATTGATGATTCCAGGAAACACGAATGTGGACTCTTTTGGGAACTGCCTGCTGGCGGCTACGGAAGCGCTTAGACGGGACCTGTCCGATCCGCGCGCCCGCTTCGAGAGAGTGCATGTCCTCAATACCTCCGAATCACTTGCGGCACTAGCGGCCCACTTCGAGATAGATGCCTCGAAGCTCGATCGGGTCGGGCTCCGCCGCGGCGACCTGAATTATGTGACTATCAGTCTCGATGACGACCCCGAACATCGACTGGACAGGCTTCTGGGCGACGTCGCGGACATCATGCGGTCAACGCAGACGAGAGAAGTCTACTTCGACCTCACCGGCGGTCCTACCCAAATAAAGATCGCGCTCGGGATTTTTGCGTTCCTGCTCGGTGCGCCGCACGTGTACACCCTGGAGGTAGCCTTTTCGGCCCCAGCCCAGCGAGGCTGGGATCTCGACCGACTGCGCGCGGCCGCCATCGACGACGAAAATATCAAGGTCAGGCACCGGCGAATCTCCGGCCTTGACAAGTTTGACGGGTTCGGGCATTCAAGTCTGACTATTGTGGAGCGCGTGCGCGCCGAGCTCGAGCAGCTTCGTGCACACCTAGAGTCCTCGCTTCCCAGCCGGGTCCAGGAGATCAGCAGGCTGGTTTCCCTGTTGGAAGGTGCTGAGCTGGCCCGCATCGATCCACGCCAGACACAGGATGAAAGCGTGGCAACGCAGATCCTGCTGATGAACGCGACGGCCGCCGCGGACGCCTTCGTCGATCTCGTCATCAACAGCGTACCGGGCCGGAAGACCTCTGGGCAGACTCTCGGGCCGAAGCTGAACCAGATCAGGGACATGGCCGGCGCGAACTCTCCGCACCCGATCGACTCCGTGACCCTACTGCATCTGAGTGAACTGTTGCTTCGGCTGCGGAATCGGGCGGTGCACTGGTCAGACTCGTCGATGAGCGCGGATGTACTACGCCTTCAGGGCGAGCTCGGCGCCCGCATCTCGAAATCCTTCATCTGGCTCGTGACCCAGTCGCTGGGCGCGTTCCTACACAGCGACACTAACGAGGTCGCGGAGATCAGCAGCATCGACGACTTCTCGTCGGATGACGAGGGCTGGTTCGTCGGCATCGATGGGGACGGGACGGGCGCGTACATCGCCGGATCCATGCGAGACACCGAAGACTGCGTCGACGAGCTCAAGGACCGGAGCCGGCAGGTGGGAGCGGCGATTGATTTCGTCCGGGCGGCAGTCAAGAAGAAGTATGGGAAGGACTCCGTCGTGTTCTGCTCCGGCGACAACATCCTCTTCAGGGTCAAGGGGAGAGTCATCCGTTCCGACATCTTGGACCTGCTCAGCAAGTACCACGACATGACCCAGCTAACCGCGTCCGCCGGGGTCGGCCGCACCCCGTACCAGGCCTCTATCGGCCTCCGGCTCGCGAAGGCCGAAGGCGGCGGAGCGGTCAAGATGGTCTCTTTGTCAAACCGCAGGGTAGGGTCCGCGGCCGCAGCCGTTCCACCTCCACGGACACGCTGATCGCGCCAGCCGCGAGCGATTGGGAACGGCCGCGGCGTCAATATACCGACTACTGACCACGGCATTGCAACAAAAATGCGCCAGTAATGGCGAAGCACCAACCACGCCACCTTCCATGCCGGGCGTGACGGCTGGGAAGGCGCGCGGTCGGGCTTTCGCGATGTCGATCAGTAGGCCATTGGCGGGCGAAGTGTCGCCGCCGGAGAGTAGACGCCGGCGTCCGGACGATAGTCGTACGTCACGATGGTCGGCAGCGTGTTCGTCAGCTGTCCGGTCATGAAGACGAGGCCCGTCGGCGCGGCGAAGAACAGGTGGACGGTCGTGATCGGGCCACGTGAGCTGATCACGTTGCTGATGGACTGGCGCACCAGGTGGGCAAGGGACGCGGCCTCGGCGGCGGTGCCGATTCGGACGACCGGGCGCTGCTCAGGTGGCTCGTTCCACACATCCTCCCGGTCGATCACGATTCGAGCGCGCATTGCCGGGAGTTTGTCAAGGCTGGCCGCGTACACAGCGGACGTGTCCTGCGTGACGTTGACCAGAACGGCTAGGTCCCGCGCTTCGGTGTCCAGGTTCTCAATCCTCGGCTTCCAACCGGCTCGGCGTGCCTCCGCGTCATCGGCGGCATAGGCCAGCGCCCAAGTCGTGCTCCCCGACAGCTGGTCGTGCTGCAGCCAGGAGAAGCGTCGATGATCTAGCGCGGAGAAGGCATGGCCCATGGCGAACGCTGCGGGCATCGAAGGTGAGCCTAGGAGGACGATTGGCCGGTTTTCGCCGTGTGCCTGCAACGCATCATTGACCGTCTTCAGCGCCGGTAGCAGCACCGTCGTCCACGTGGAGGCGTCCGGCGGCGCGTCGACGGTGAAGTGGTCGGTCCAGTCTAGGACGAGCGCGTCATCTGGGCGGCGTTCCCTGGTCCGGGCGTTCAGGCGAATCTGGATCGGCGAGCCCGGAGGAAGCCGATCGGCCAGTGTGGCGAACCGCTCAAGCACCACCGACACCGCGACCTTGGTGGCCGACTTGGCTGTAAAGGGATCGTCGGCCGTGAGCTGGTTCCAGGAGGCGAGTTGCTCGGCTCCGCCAACGCCGCGCAGGACGGTCGGCGTGTCCTTGTGGCCCAAGCCGCCGGCCGCGACGGGGAGCACCCAGAAGCCGTCCTGGGCGTTCCTTCGCCGCAGGATTTCCGGAACCTCCACTCCGCGGATAAAGGAGCTGTTGGCGACCTCTGGGGTCAGAAACAGCACCGCGCCGCCGGTCGCCGGATCCCGAAGGGAGGCACGGATCGCCTCTTCGGTGGGCTGGTGCCGTAGGTCCGCCACGTCCTGCCACACCGGCACGCCCACGTCCTTCAGCGCACGCACCAGTAGGCCCACGTCCGCCGCCCGAGCCCGCCGGTAGCTGATGAACACCCGGCCAAGCGGATCCGTCACGTCTCTCCCTCCCACCGAGCCAACATGCCCAGCTGGCCCCTTCGGCACACGACTGTCGGCCTCAGAGTCCGCCGACAGGCCTGCCGCATTGAGCAGCCGCGTCTCCTCGTCACAGGACTGCCGGTATTCCTTGGTCGTCTTCGCAAGGTATCTGATCGTCGACCATTGTGCCCTCGGGTCGGTCAGAAACTCGATACCCGCGCCGAGCTGGAGAACGCCATGGTCGAATCGTAGATATCGGTCATGATGCGCTGTTCGGGAGTGTCGCTTGTCGCCCGGCTCGGGCCCCCAGTACTCAGCGTCGACTGGAACGATCTCCGCCCGCGAGATTCCCGGTAAATTTTCGAGACCCTTTATGTAGCTTTGCGCCTTGGCGTAGATGCTCTCGGTCGTCGGCTGAGAGATGACGCGCAGGTTTCGCCCGGCGCCTCCCGGCGACCGCATACTACCGATCCGCTTCCACAGCCACTCGCATTGACCCACATGGTCCGCCGCCCGTCGGTCGACGACTACAACGTTGGTGCTGTGCATGGCCAGCGGCGCCAGGTACAGCTCCCACAGCTCGCCTCGCCCGATCGGCATTTCCTGGTTTCGGCGGCGATCATTTCCGTCGCGATATCTTTCGAGAACTCTGCTTTCCGCCTTGTACGAGGTCACATCTATTCCGGAAGACATATCCCGCTCCCAGGGCTCCTCGGCGGAGAACCCGAACTCCCCCTCCTTCTTGTCCGAGACGAAGTACACGTCCAACAGACCGACCCACCCCGCCAGGTCGTAACGGTTCTCGATCTGCCCGGTGCGGCACCGGATCGGAGCTGATTCACCCACGACCTGCTCGATCCTGTGGCTCCAGCCGCGAACGTTGTCCCAGAACGACGACATGAGATCAGGGAGGTCAAGACAGTGCCGCAGGAAGTCATCTCGGTCCTGCTGGTCGCGGAACACGATTATGCCGTGCTCGCGCACCGCTTTAGACAAGGCGCGGTGAAATTGCCTGCGGCTGTAAGGTCCGTCGAAGTGGTCGCGGAAGAAACCGTCAGAAATAGCCAGACGGGCCAACATCAGGCATCGACTCCAAGGGCCCGTAGGCGCGCCTCGACAAACTCACTCGCCACTCCAGGAGAGAGGTCACCGCCGGGGAGCCACGCCTGGGTCGACGGCGTCGGCCCGTGCCCGTCCGACGCGGTGGAGACCGCGATCACACCGAACTCGTCCCGACGTGACCAGTCGTCTGCCACCTGCTCCTGAAGGAAGAGCAGGATGTTCTCGCTGTGGGTCTCCACGAACGTCTGCGCGCGCACCGTCCCTGGTCTCGGCACCGCCAGGTCGAGCAACTCTCGCGCCAGGTCGACTTGGAGCCGCGGGTGCAGATGCGTCTCCGGCTGCTCCACGATGAGCGGCCTTGGTGTGTCCCGGCACGCCTCGACGAGAATTGGCATTAGATGGGTGAACCCGTAGCCGACGTCGGCGAGCGAGTTCTCGATGCCGCCCCGCACCAGCGAGACGTCCGCCAAAACGATGGTCTGCCGGTGCTCCCGAAGCATCTGCTCAAAGCCGGTCTCAGCAGGCCCGATGTCGTGGTGGAACTCGTCCGGCGTTCCGTAATGCCACACCTGGATTTGGTAGCCCGCGCTGAGGCGGTCCAGGGCCTCGTTGACCCGGTCGCGGACACCGGCCTCCGTGTCGCTCGCGAGGAACAGCGCGAGATCACCACCGTCCACGCCGACGCCGTCGGGCGGGCTGTCGGGCACGCGCGTGGGCCCGCGGCCTGGCACCGACCGGCCAGGGCCCAGGTAGCGGATCTCCCCAACCGCGTCCGCCATGGCTCGCCCCAACGTGTCGGCGTACGCGCGCACTCCGGCGACGGCGTCCCAGACTCCGTCGGCTTCGACGGAGCGCGAGAGCTGGTTGGCCTCGCCCGCGACGATGTGCCCACCGCCCGCGGGAGTCCAGACCGACCCGTCGCCGAAAACGAATCCACCAGCGCCGGCGGGCCTGGTGCCGTCCAGCAGGAGAATCGGGCGGCCGGGCAACCCGCCAAACGTGGCATCGTGGCCGCGCTCTTGCTGGAAGGCGTCCGCCACGACGTTGCCGAACGCCGTCATCGACTCGTCCGCGAGAACCACCATAGGGCCCAGCGCCGAGTCCTCCTCGACGCGCGGATCACGAACGAAGAAAAGCTCGTCGTCAATCGAGTGGTCCAGGACGGTCAGGAGGTCGAGCTCACCGGTGTCTCCGCGGAAACTCATCGTCACCGAGGTCTCGTCACCGTAGGTGTCGCGCCAGGTCACACCAAGCGTGACGAGTAGGTCGGTGTCATGACGATGGACCACGTCGCGCATCGTTCCCAACGCGATCTGGGGACCGTCGAGAAGCAGCCCGCAGCGCGCCTGGCCGGGGGGCTGGAAGAGTGTCTGGGACAGAACGCGCAGCGCCTGCAGCAGGGTTGACTTTCCCGCGGAGTTCTCACCGAAGATGAGGGTGAACGGCTTGAGGGGGACGTGGAGTAAATCACGGCCGCCACGGGCTGTCCCATAACATTTGAAATTGGCCAGGTGCAGCATCGTGAGCAACGGCCGGGTGGCCGCGGGCGCCGCCTTCACGTTTTCCCGTGACGTCTCGTCCGGTGCCTGGGAGTCCCGGTTGTCATCGGGCACGTCGGGGTCCAGCTTGGCTCTGCGGGAGGCCGCCCTGCGCGTCCGCCGTGGAGTAGACCGGCAGCCCAGGTCCGTCCGCGGCTGGCAGGCTTTCGGCCCGAACAAAGCGCCCGTTGCGTTCCTGCTCGTTCAGCGCGAACCACGCGTACGACTGGCCTCGCGGGTCCGGGGGCACGGCCACCTGAGGGTCCATCCCGGCCGGCCGTACGCGCGGGTAGTGCACGGCGATGGTCGGGTCGCCGAGCGCGGCGGCCGAGAAGGCGGTCAGCTGCGGGGCTCCGGGCCAGGTGTCCCGCACCGCGAATTCAAAGTCGGACGTGAGTTTACCGAGATCGGGACCGCGGCCAGGCAGGGGGCCAAAGGCGCGCGCGTAGTAGCCGCGCCAGTCCTCGCCGGAGCGCAGATCGGTCGTCTCTTCGTCAAGCTCGACCCGCACGCTGCCGAACCCAAGCGGCTTGCCCAGGCCAATCCGGTGGTACTGCCCAGCTGGCAGCCGCAGCAGCCAGAGCAGGGCGCCCAGCTCGAGGCTGCTGAGGTTGTGTACGTCGAGCACGCAGCGAAAGACACCGCCTGGCGTGACCCAACCGGTGACTGAGCGGTTCTGGTTGTCTCGCTGTTCCTCGTCCTCCTTGGTGGCAAAGGCGTCGCGGGTCTCGGTCAGCGGACCGTCCGCGGACACCTCCTCACGTGGCCGGCGGTACTCCTGGTAGCGGCCCATGTCGTCGGCCAGTTGCGTCCGGTCCGCGGTCGGGTGGTTCCAATACGAGTCCGAGAGCCCGTCGTGATGGAGGTAGACCTTCCGGCCGCGCAGTGACCGTCCCGACACGTACCAGTCAGCACGCGGCGTGCCTGGCGGCAGCGGGACCGGCCGCGACGCCGTCCCGCCGGCGACGTAGAACCGGCCCTGCTGCGGCCGGGGCTGGCCCAGAATCGCGAGTGGCACTCCGTCGTCCTTGAACATCTCCACGCCCGGCTCCCCGTCCGGACGCTCGAACCGCGTGGGTCCGACCCGCAGCTGGCCGCGGTAGGCAGTCCTGGCGGGTACGCGGCGGCGACGCGGCACCAGCGGGTCGCCGTCGTCGTTCGGCTCGGGCTGTCTCGCCTCGTTGCGGACCCAGCCGAAGACCCGGTCCGCAGGCGAGAGCTCGCTCAGACGCGCGGCTGGGTGCAGCGACGGGTCGAGCAGGCCGGCGGGCGCGGCGGCGAACAGCTCCCGGGCGATCATGACAGGGAACAGTGCGTCGATGTCGCCACGGTTGTCCAGCCGGGCATAGCAGAGGTCGCCCGCCGCGAGCACCTCCGCGCGGTCCACGTACTGGTGCCGGCTCCACGCCGCCTTGCCGGGCTCGGCGCCAAGCCACTCCTCCGGCTCGGCGAACCCGGAGCCGGTCCTCGTGGCGGCGGACGGGCCGGCCACGGACGAGCGAGCGGGGGACGCGCCAGCCGCAGCTGCCCGAGCCGCGAACGCTCCCGCCGACGGCGCGGGCCGCGGTACCGCGCGACGGTCGCCAGGTTTGCCAACGCGGGCTCCACCGCGGTCCGTCCGGTCCGGCTGGGCGCCGCGACGCACGCCAACCGCCGGCCGGCGTTCCCAGATGTCCGCCCGCCGGTGCGTTCCCCGGTAGTTCTCGACCAGGTCGCGCCACTGCCGGCACAGCTCCGGCGTGAGTGGGTGCCGGGCCGGCGGGCCGAAGAACACTCGTTCGTCGTGCTTTCGGCTGAAGTTCCGGTTGGTGATCATTATCCAACCGTCGACTTCACGCGTCTCGTCCAACACCTCATGGAAGCTGGCCCGGGCGCGCGGTGACGGCAGCGGCGCCACGTTCGCGGCCGGCGGGGCCTCGCCAGGCCTGGCGACGGTGGTCACCCGCCAGTAGCGGAAGTCGGGTACGTGGTCCTGCCGCCCCCGGTCCCATCGGTGATGCTGCACGAGGCACAGGCGAACCCGTACCTGCTCGCCGTGCCTCGGCGACAAGTCGCCCGCGTACCGCGGCAGGGGTGCGGGCGTCCCCGCGTACATCGGCAACCACGCCGCGTACATCACAGACTGGGGGCCCGGCCGCTGACCGATCGGCGCGGTACCAGGAAGCAGCTCGACCGATGCGCCGTCATTGCCGATCCGGGCCGGCACCATCCCCAGGCCCGCGCGGGCGGACATCCGGTGCCCGAGTGGAGCGTCATGACCGGTGAAGACGCCGAACCGTGAGTTCGTCACCGCCTCATAGGCCGAGCGCAACATGCCCTTCACGGCGGTAGCCGGCAGGTGCGGCTGCTTACCCCTCCCGTCGGCCCGGTCCCGCAGCAGGGGGTTATAGACGGTGTGGCCCTTCGCGTCGGGCCTTGCCGGGGCGGTGTCCAACAGCAGTAGCGGGGTCATGGTCCGCAGCGTGATACCAATGCGGCCCGTCCAATGGCCGTCGAGCAGTCGGTCATGGCCGGCTGGGAGCCGGTCGCCCAGCTCGGGCGCAGCACGGGGCCGAACCGGCCGCGGCAACGCGGGGACGAACGTGTAGGGGTTGTGGAAGACGTCTGTCCGTACCTTCCTGGCCGTTTGCGGGCGGTCCGCCACGCGTGCGGACGGCATCGCCGCCGCCCGCCGTGACGCGGGCACCGGTGCGGGGGCGCCTGCTCGGCGC
This sequence comes from Pseudofrankia coriaricola, assembly GCF_032027725.1. Taxonomy (NCBI): domain Bacteria; kingdom Bacillati; phylum Actinomycetota; class Actinomycetes; order Frankiales; family Frankiaceae; genus Pseudofrankia; species Pseudofrankia coriaricola. The sequence goes on from NZ_JASNFO010000021.1 coordinate 89,700, forward strand.
ACTGCGCGCACCTGCCCCTTGTGCCACTCGAAGTCGACGGACACGCCGTCGAGCTTGTCCTCGTCGACGTCCAGCAGATCCACCAGGTCGTCGGCAAGGGCGCGCTCGGGCCGGGTCACCCGGAGGGTCCGGCCGTCACTGACGACCACCAGCCTGCGCGTACCCCCCTCGGCGGCGCGCCACCGCAGTACGCCCGCGCGGGTGTCAGCCATCGGTTCGCTCCTCATCGCCGAGACATTCGCCCATTGCACGGACGAACTCGCCGGTCTCGATGGCGCACAGGCGTTCATCCAGCACGTAGGCGTTGCCGAAGCGGTCGTAGCCGACGTACTCCCGGACCCGCAGCCGAGCCCGGCCGCCAGACGTCAGATCGGTCGGGATCCACAGCACGCCGACGCGGGCCGCCGACAGCGCCCGCCAACCGTCCGGAACGTCGGCCCGCTCGTCGTGCTCGCCCCACAGCAGATACCAGCTGTCGATCACGTCGGTCTCGACGGACGGAGCGCCACCGACGACGCCCTCGCCGACGAGCACCGCCTCGCCGACATCGCCACGCCGTACCCAACGCAGCTCGACGTCAGCGGTGAACACCCGTGCCTCGAACACGTCGTCCAGCGGCAGCGGGCCCTCTGACCCGTTACAGCCGCCGGTCGCGTCGACGCGTGCCACAAGGTACTCGACCGGGGTGCACAACAGGGCCACCGCGCCAGTGAGATCGCTCCTACCCATCGCGTAAGCCTCGCTGAGGGCCTCCGTCAGCGTCCCGTCCGCCAGCGGCCGCCAGCCGAGCCGCACGCGGCCTGGCGCCATCCGCAGCGGCGCCGTAGATCGCCAGTCCGCGGTCACGCCGGCACCTCCGGCTGGGTCGCCGTCGCCACAGCGAACAGCGAGGCGCAATAGGCGCGCCAGGCGTCCATCGCCCGTGTGCCCTGGTCGGATCTCACGTAGTCGGCGAGCGGGCGCGGCACGCCGTCGTCGGGATGCCGAACGGTCACGCTCGCCGTGATGTCGCCAAACCCCCGGTTCACGCCCTGGCCGATCGGGAGCCGACCCAGCTCGAGGTCCCGCAGCACCAACAGCAGCAGCCCGACGGCGACGTCGGACTCAGGCCCGGGCTCGACCCGCTCCTCCGGCCGTTCGGGCCGGTTTTCCAGTTCGTCGAGCCGGTCGAGGTCCAGCGTCACGGTGATCGGCAGCCAGTCGACGGCCCACGGCTCCAGGACCGTGAACAGGAGCTTGTCGGCAGCTCCGCCTGTCCAACGGTCAATCGCGACATGGTCGGCCTGCTCAAGCCTGTTGGCCGTCATCCAGGCGCGCAGATCGGCCGGTATGTCCTTCTCGACCACCAACCGCTCCCACTGCCGAGCATCCAGCGTGTCGGCGCTGACGCAGTCGTCCACCTGGGCGGCGCCCCGCCCCCAGGGAATCCGCCGAGGCGTCTCGTCTCTGGCCCGCCGCCCCGGTAACCGCGGTGGCTCGCCGAACAGCGCCCAGACCGGCTGGAGCACCGCCATCCGCAGCTGGTCGTGGAACTCGGCCGACAAGGGGACAGACGCGGGCTCGCCCGTCGTCTCTCCCGCGACGGTCCGGAGGATCAGCTCCGCGCGAGTGCGCAGCACACCTTTCAGGCTTCCCCCAGGGATCGCCAGACGCAGCTGCGGCGAGCCGTCCGGGCCGTCGCTGACCCGGCCGGTCAGGGGAAGGGAATCCAGCTCGCCACCGGCCCTGTCCGCCCGCACCATCACCGGGGCAATGGGCTCCCAGACGACCGTCACCACCAGGTGCCGCCGTGCCGTAAGCGCGGCGTCGTCCGCGACCGCCGCGGCCCGCATGTCCGCGAGCGAGCGACGCTGGCCGCCGTCGCGCAGGAACGCGAGCAGGCCGGATTTGCCGGCGAAGTCCTGCTCGTCAATGGTCACGTCGTCGAGGAGCCGGAGCCGGCCGAGCCCGCGGCTGACCGCGCCTCCCAGCGAGATCTCTCCGGCGCGCAGCGCGTCGAGCAGCGCCACAAGACGAGCGCGGTCGCGAGCACGGGTCTCGTCGGTGCTCTCCACGTCCAGCTCGAAGCTGAGATACGTGCCGGCGGGCACGATTGCGCGGGTGAAGAGGATGCCTTCGGCCGCGGTGCCGGTCCAGCGGTCGATCCCCACGGAGGTTCGGATCTCCAGACGGCGTCGCGGCAGCGGCGAGCCCAGGTCGGCGGTTTCGCAGAGTAGGCCGTCCCGCAGGACCACCCGGCTCGCCTGCCCTTCGGCACGCCTCACCGGGTCGATATCGGGGTCGCCCACCTCCTGGGGGTCAGGCTCGTCGGAATCGGGCACGAAACCCCACAGCTGCCCGAGCCGGTGGCGCGCGGAGGTCCCGGTCATCCAGCCGCGCAGCGCGCCCGCCAGGCTGGTTCCGGGCACATACAGCCGCGACCGCCCATCGACGGCGACCGGCAGGTCGACGGAGGGGTCGCCGCCGAGCCCGCCGACATGAAGCGGACCGCGCAGCTCCAACCATCCGGCTACGCGCAACCGTATGTCGAGGGGCCGGCCGGCCATCAGCTCCTCCTCCGCCGCGCGGACAGCGCCGCGAGCACCAGCGCGCCGACAGCTTCAGGCCACAGCCGGGACAGCAGGGCTCCCGGCAGGGCATCCCCCGGGGGCAGGCGCTCCCGGGTCTCGGCGAGGACGTCCGACCAGCCAAGCAGCTCCCAGACCCGATCCGGGCTAGTAAGCAGGAGCGACGTAAACTCGCCGACCTTGGCCGGCCAGGCACGGCCGCGCGCTTGGTCGACGATCTCGGCGAACAGGCTCTCGACCGTCGGCCTCCCGCCGGCTGGGTCACCAGCCTCGTCGTCTACGCTCTCCGCCGCGGTGAGCTCGGGCAGCAGGTCGCGCAGCAACGCGAGCTGGGACGGGGTAACCCGGTTGACCCCCGGACCGAAGATGTCGTCGTGCCTGGGCAGGTCAGCACCGAGCGCCACCGCGCGGCGAGCGATCTCCGACCGCCAAGCCTCGGCGCACAGGGCCCCGAACAGGTCGCGGCCGGCGCCCGTCAGGACGGCCGCGGGCGGGACGGTCCCGGTCGCCTCGGCGTCCGACGGGAACCTGGCCGGGTCCGCGCCCCACGCGAGAGCACGCGGTCCCTCGCAGACTGTCAGGACCGTCGGCCCGTCCGGCCCGGCGCCGTTACCGTCATCGTCCGGGACAATCGCGACCCGTACCTGGCCGAATCCCTCGGCGCGCCGTTCACCGATCCCCCCCGTCTCCAGCCTCACGAGCCCGTCCAGGTCGAGCACCGCCGTCCGCACGAGGTCGTAGCTCACGACGCCGCCGGCCGCGATCGCGCTGATCGTCGGGCGTGGCAGCCCCCACCGTGAATGCCAGGACTCCGTGCGACCGGGGGTGAGGTCTACCGGCACCAACCAGTGCTCGTCCTCCTCGTCGTCGGCGTCCGGGCGAGGCTGGCGCGGCTCCGTGTCCCGCAACTGCGCCGGGGCGAGTCCGAGACTTCGCTCGATCGCCGCGCGCAGCAGGTCCGGCCGCGTAGACGCCCGCAGCCGCTCGTCGAGCAGGATGACGTCGGACAACAGCCAGACCAGCAGCCGGCGTGCGCCCGCCGCGGCAGCCCGGCTCGCCGCCCGCGGCGACGGTAGGCGCGCGACCGACACCGACACCCGCCCGTAGTCATCCTTGCGCGACCGGCCGAGGGTCCAGTCGCCCCGCAACCGCTCCTGCCAGCCGTCCGCCAGCTCGCCCGCCCGCACCCGAACCTCCGCCCGCAGCAAGGTTCCCGGCGTCATCACCTCGTAGGTGAACAGGCCGCCGCCCGCGTCGGTCGTCGGGCGCTGGCTGGCGTCGTCAACGCTGTTGTGGGTCCGGATCTCGGTCGTCGGCGTCGGACACAGGACGAATGGCCGTTCGGCGCAGCCGGAGCTGACATCGTCACGTAATGTCATCGTCACGAGATCGGGACCCACGAACCCTGAGATCTGCGTCAGCTGGAGGCGTTGGCCGGCCTCGCCGCGCTTGGCGGGCGGCGCCAAGGCGAGCGTGCGGTTGACGACGCGCGCCTCCTCAAGGTCGGCCTTCACCCGGTTCAGCACTCGCGGGGCCAGCAGCGCGCGTTGGCCGGCGACGACCGGCGTGGCCGCGGTGACGAGCAATCGACCCGCAAGCATCGCGGCCTGGGCACGGGGGCCCAACTCGGCGAGCACCTTCGGCAGGAGCGTCCCACCGGGGATCTGGTTGGCGCCCTTCAGCTGGTTGCCGATGAGCCGGCCGCCGGCCAGCACCGGGTCCACCAAGGTCAGGGTCAGCTCAGCGATCTCCCAGGCTTCAGCCGGCGAGCCGGCGTCGTCTGGAGCTGTGCCGGCGAACAGGGACCGGCCGCGCGGGCCAACGGGCGGCATCGCCCAGCGCTCCACCGGCGGTGCCGGCGCGGCGTCCAGCCACGTCCACCACTGGTCAAGAAGGGCACTCTGCGTTGGAATTGTCAGGTCGCACCGGCCGTTGCCGCGGCGACGTTTGCCCCCGATCTGCTCCACGAGCCGGGCGCCCGCGAGCAGCAGTGCGGTCGCGTACCGCCGGAACTCGTCGCCATCGACATCGTCGGCGGGAGCGCGCAGCGTCAGAACACCTGTCAGCCAGGCACCCGCCCGCGCCTGCTCCTCGAACCGCAGCTTGCGGTCCTCGGCCCGGCCGCTGCGTATCTCGATCTTCACCCCCGGCTTGACGAAGGTCACCGCGTCTTTGACCCGCGGCAGCTGTGCGAGCGCGGTCCGCAGGTCGTCGTCCAGCCGAGCGGCTCTGATGGACAGCGCCGCCGGCTCAGGGCGCTCGGCGGGACTGGCCCCCCGTCGCTCCCGCGGCCTCAGCCCGGGCTGACCGCCGAAGAGCTGGCCGACAAGCCGAGACCAGGACCCCCCAGGCACCGAAGCGCCGTCGCCAGCGGCTGTCTTGTCGCCGGAGGTGTCGTTGTCGTCAACGTCGGCGGCGGCGTCGAGCGCACGAGCCGCGATCTCGCAGCCGTCGCGCCACAGCCCGGTCACCGTCTTCGCCGGCAGGTACGGCAGGCCGTCGTCATCGCGGGCGACCAGCCGGTCGACGTCGCCCGGACGGCCGGTGCCGGTGCCGGCGTGCCAGTCCGACAGCATGGTGATCTGATACGGGACAGCCGCGCTGGTGGAAAGCGGCGCCGGGCCTGCCGCGTGAGGGGCTTTCTGTGCGGTCACCGGCTCCCCTTCGGGCCCACGCCAGCCACTGTCCCAGCCGGAGCAGCGGCTGGGACGGCTTCGCCGTCGTCGGCCGCGGAGCGGGGCGGCGGGACGAGGAACTCCTCGGCGTCCATCGCGTCCAACAGGGCCGACACAGTCGCCTCGCCGTCCTCTGTGAACAAGGAGAGCCCACCTCGCTCGACGTCGGGGAAGGCCAGGACGTCGAGACCTTCGTAACGATCGCCGATGAGCTTGAGCCGCGCATCGGCGACCGACCTACCCAGGAACAGGCCGGCGCGAAGGTCGTGGGCCTGGGACCGGGGAATCCGACGGCCCTCGGCTCCGTCAGCGGTCGCGCGCAGCGCCGCCACGCGTTCCTCGAGCCGCTCCCAGCGCCGTGGCTCGCCCCACTGGTCCCAACCGCCGTCGGGGTCGGTGACCAGGTACGGCTGGGCCACCAGCTGGGCCCGCCGGGACGGGTCAGCGGGATCATTGGCGGGCGCGGTCTGGCGAGCGCGCAGCGCGGGAAGCTCGGTAGCCGCGCTGTCGTAGAGCACGTGGAACGCCAACGCGCTGGCCCCCCGCGCCCGAGACGTGACCTGCCGCGCCTCGGCGGTCATCAGCTGCTCGGCGAGGCGATAGGCCGACGAGAACGGGTAGTGCCGCTTGACGATGGCCACCCCGGCCTTCGCCGTGAGCTTGTCCGGCAGGCCGCAACGGTCGCCCAGATTCGCGGTCAACTCGGCAAGCATGGTGGCAGTCTCCTGTTCGAAGGCGCGCAGGTAGCTGACCGTGAAGTCGAGCGCCACCCGCCCCGCGCAGAGCACGGTCAGGTCGTCTCCGCCCACGATGAGAGGCAGCACTGGCACCCGGTACAACCCGGGCGGGTTGGTCGGCCCGGCCGCGTCGGCGGCGGCGCGCTGGGAGGCGTAGCCGTCGTTTCTGATCCGCTGGACCTGCCCAGCCACCGCCAGCCCGTGAATCGTCGCGCGGTAGGCATGCCGAGCTGCCGTGTCGACGCCCGTGGACAGCCAGCGCAGCGCCTCGGCGAAGGCCGGGCTCGGCCGAGCGCGGGTAGCGCGGGCAAAGGTACGGAAGATCTCGCCGAAGCCGTTGCCGTCGGCATGTATGACGGCAACCCAGTCCGCGTCGAACTGCAGGTGGTCGGCAGTGTTCTCGAGCCCAGCCCGGGCCGCCTCCCCGTGCGCGCCTGACGTCGCCTGTCCAGGGGTCAGCAGCCGCGCGAGACGGTCGTGTGCCCCACCCGATTTGCGGTCGACGGCGTAGAGCTTGGCCCAAGCGAATAGGGACCGGGGGCCAGGCTGCTCCAGTCGCGGCGCGCCCTTCGGCTGGTCGCCGCGCCGCTCAACCCTGCGGTCCTCCCGCGCGACGGGGTCGTACAGCAGCGCTGCCGGCATCGGGCTGGAATCGCATTGGTCCGCGATCGGCACCCGCGGAAACCGCGCCGACGGCTGTGCCGGCCGGTCGCGTCGGACCGACCGCAGGAGCCGCTGTGCCCGAGCCATCGCCCTCGCCAACGAGTCTCCAGCGTCGGCACCCGCCTTCTCGGCCCAGGTGAACGGAACCGTGAGGCCGCAGACGTCGAGACCCGGAGCCTCCAGGAGGGCGCGCCCGGTCACCGCGGCAATGAGCCCACGAGCCTGCTCCTCGGCACGGACGACGAACCGCACCCGGCCGGCGGCCTCGGTCAGGAGTTCAGCCTGGTCGCCGAGGTTCAGCCGCGCATCGTCCCCGCCGCGAGCCGCGAGAAGTCCCTCGTCCGCCATCGCATCCCGGACCCAGTCGCCGAGGCTGGCGATGAGGTGGGAGGCGCCGACGTTCTCGCGGCGGCGGTTGGTGTCGAAAATATAAGCCTGGTTGCCCGACGTCTCCAGCAGGACCAGCCACGTCGGCAGGCTCGCCTGCGTGGCGTCGTGTTCGCGGGCGCCGTCGATCGGCACAGCGCTCAATGCCCCTCCCCCGTAACAATCTGCGTGGGACTCGCCCTGTGACCGACAACGGTAGCGCTTCGTATCCGGCCCGCACCGGGCAGGTCACGCAACGCGCCGGATATACGACACAATCTGGCCGGTCCATCGGCAACCGGCCGCCGGACGGGTCATTAGCCTCAGACAGACGAGGAGGCCGGGTGCGCGCACGCGGTCCAGCTAGAAAGGACCTACTGGCGAGTACGGCGTTTGGCTGTGTCTGGACGTCTGGTTTGGCAGGATCGAGGGGCTGACTGCCCGACCGTCCTCGACTGCCGGAGGCCGCTGCCAGGACCGACGACCGCCAGCGCGACCCAGACCGGGCCGCGTCCGCACGGGACGCCGCCCGCACCAGACCGATCCGTCCTCCGCCTCCGCCCCATCACCCCGCGGGACCGGTGGGCCGGTGGGCCGGGAGAGGGGGCTGAACGTCATGTCCACCTACCCGCGGTACGTCGAGCCCGTCGAACGCGCGACCTGGGACGTCCCGGCCTCCGGGGCAGCCCGGTTCAGCTGGGAGTACGACGAGGGCCGCGAGCGGCTGCTCGCCCTGTACCAGAAGGGCAAGGACAAGCAGTGGGACGCGGGCACCCGGATCGACTGGTCGCTCCAGGTGCCCTACGGCCGGCCACTCGGGCTGCCCGATGAGGCGGTCGCGATCTACGGCACCCCGGCGTGGGACAAGATGTCGGACGCGAACCGGGACGAGCTGCGCCACCATCTGGCGTCCTGGCAGTTCAGCCAGTTCCTGCACGGCGAGCAGGGGGCGATGGTCTGCAGCGCCCGGATCGTCGAGTCGGTCCCGGATATGGACGCGAAGTTCTACGCGACGACGCAGACCATCGACGAGTCCCGCCACGTCGAGGTCTATTCGCGGTTCCTGCATGAGAAGCTCAGCCTGATCTACCCGATCAACGAGCATCTGAGGCTGCTGCTCGACCAGACGCTGTCCGACAGCCGTTGGGACATTCCCTACCTGGGCATGCAGGTGCTCATCGAGGGGCTGGCGTTGGCCGCGTTCGGCCTGCTGCGCGACATGACGCCGCTCCCGCTGCCCAAGCAGATACTGGCCTACGTCATGCAGGATGAGGCCCGCCACGTCGCGTTCGGCCGGCTCGCGCTGCGCGACTACTACAAGGAGCTCACCGACGCCGAGCGGGCCGAGCGTGAACAGTTCGCCGCCGAAGGCTGTTTCCTGATGTACGAGCGGCTCAACGGCGCCGAGGTCTGGGAGAACGTCGGGCTGGACCTCGCCGAAAGCACCGAGCTGGTCAAGAACTCCGATTACTTCAGGACGTTCCAGACGCTGCTTTTCAGCCGGATCGTGCCGTGTATGAAGGACATCGGCCTCTGGGGCCCGACCATTCGCGACGCCTATACGAAGCTTGGCGTCCTGGACATGGTGAACGTCGATCTCGGCGCGCTGATGGCCGCGGACGAGCGCATCGCCGACGACCTTGACGACGAGCGCCGGCAGGCCGCGGCACGGGAGCGGTCCGAGCTCGCCAGCCGCCGCGCCGAGGTCGCCGCCACCATCGCCGCCGCGGACGGCACGGCCGTTCCCACCGAGATAGCCGACGCTCTGCCGGCCGTCCCCAAGAGCGCGGCCTCCTGACACCTGCCGGGGCGAGGCGCTGGACGCGCTCGCCCCGTGTCGGGCGCTGGGCGCCCTCCCCGCGTGGTTCCGGGCCCTGGCAGATGGCGGTGGTATGGCTGGGACCGGGCTGACGAGGTGGCTGGGTAGATATTGCGCCGATGCGCCGTCACCAGCTGTGGCTGGACATCCGAGCCCATGGGATGTCTGTCGGCCGACCTGGCCCGGCGGCTGACTACTGGCTGCCGGCTGCCGGGCCAAGGTCTGACGAGCCCCCTCCTGTCCCCGCCCCATCCGCCGGAGGCGGGGGCGGGAGGATCACGTGGCTTGTCGGACGGGGGGACTAACGTCTTCGATGTGCGGATCGCGACGTGGAACATCAACTCGGCCAAGGCCCGGCAGGCGCGGCTGATCGAATGGCTCGACCGTGCTCAGCCCGACGTGGTGTGCCTGCAGGAGACCAAGCTCGACGACCAGTCGTTCGCCGAGGCCTTCGACGAGGACCTCTTCCGCCGGGGCTACCGCTACGCCCACCACGGCGACGGCCGTTGGAACGGGGTGGCGCTGCTGTCCCGGGAGGGCCTCGACGACGTCGAGCGCGGCCTGCCCGGCGACCCGGGCTTCCCCGCGGGCACACACGAGCCGCGGGCCGTCGCCGCGACCTGCGGTGGCATCCGGATCTGGTCGCTCTATATCCCCAACGGCCGTACGCCTGAGGACCCGCACTACGCCTACAAGCTCGAATGGCTCGCCGCGCTGCGCGGTGTGCTCGCCGAGGCGGCGCCGCACCGGCCGACGATGGCCTGCGGCGATTTCAACATCGCCCCCACCGACGCCGACGTCTGGGATCCCGCCGACTTCGTCGGCGCCACCCACGTCACGGAGCCGGAGCGAGCCGCGCTGCGGGCGGTGACCGAGGTCGGCCTGGTAGACGTGCTGCGAACCCGCTGGCCGGACGACGTGGTCTACACCTACTGGGACTACCGGGCGCTGTGCTTCCCGAAGAACATGGGCATGCGCATCGACCTGACGCTGGCGAGCGCCGACCTCGCGAAACGGGTCGCCGCCGTATGGGTCGACCGGGCGGCCCGCAAGGGCACCGGCACCTCCGACCACGCCCCGGTCGTCGTCGACCTCGACACGGCCCCGGACGGCGACGTCGGCCCGATGGTCCCGCCGCCGTCGGCCAGGAGCTCGTCGGGCGGCGGCGCGCAGCGAGGCCGCGCCGCCGCCACGATCCGCCGCACCTCCACTCCCAAGCCACCCGCCTCGACCGAGTAGCCCGGCGAGGCGGCGACGAGCCGCCCGCCCGGCACCGGGACGGTCGCGGCGGAGTCAGCGGCCCTGGTAGCGAGGCGGGCGGCGCTCGACGAACGCGGTGACGGCCTCGTTCAGGTCGTGGGACGGCAGGAAGGCGGCGTTCCACGCCGAGACGTAGCGCAGCCCGGCAGCCACCGCCGGGCCACGGGCCACGTCGAGGATCTCCTTGACTCCCTGGACGACCAGCGGCGGATTGGCGGCGGCCTCGTCGGCGAAGGCGTGCGCGGCGGCGAAGACCGCCGCCTGGTCGGGCAGGACGTCGTTGACCAGGCCGATCTTCTCGGCGCGCCGGGCGTCGATGTCCTTGCCGGTGAGCGCGAGCTCGCGCAGGTGGCCGTCGCCGATGATCGCCGGGAGCCGCTGGAGGCTGCCGAGGTCGGCCACGATCGCCACCTTCACCTCCCGGACGCTGAACCGGGCGTCGGCACTCGCGTAGCGGACGTCGCAGGCGGCGACGAGGTCGACGCCGCCGCCGATGCACCAGCCCCAGATGGCCGCGGCGACCGGCTTGCGGCACCCGGCCACCGCGTCGAGGGCGCGCTGCAGGGAGCGGACCTTCTCGAGCATCGCCGTGCGGGCCCCGGCGAGGCCGCCGTCGTCCGCGCCGCCCGCGGTGAGCCCACCGAGCATCGCGGTCAGGTCCAGCCCGTAGCAGAAGTGCGCGCCGGAGCCGGCGATGACGACGGCGCGCACCGAGTCATCCCCGTCCAGCGCCGCGAAGACCTCGGGGAGCTCGCGGAAGAAGTCCGGCCCCATCGCGTTGCCCTTGCCCGGGCCGAGCATCGTCACCTGGACGACCCGCCCGTCATCGCCGCGGCGCTGGACCCGCAGCGCCTTGAGCCCCGGCGAGAACCCATAGTCGACCAGCTCCGCGGCCGGCCCCGTCTGGCCGGCGGCCTCGCCGTGGTCCGTCGTCGTCATCGCGGCGCCTCCACTGTCCCTGAGTGTCCTGGCAGTCCCCGGCCCGCCGCCTACCGTCGCATACCCGGCGCCGGACGCGCGCGGGCCCGGGCGCGTCGCGCGCGCCCGGGCCCTTGTCGAGGCGGAGCGTTCCGCCCTACCTCACTTCTTGTCCTCCTCGAAGGTGACGGTGATGTTGGTGTAGCCCAGTGCGCCGAGCAGGCCGCGCAGCATCGCAGTCGTGTTCTGCTTGCCCAACGCGATCACCTGGCCGTCTGTGGCCGCGGCCGCCTGCATCTGCTGGGTCGCCCTGACGTAGAGGTCCTGATCGGTGCTCTGACCGCCGAACAGGCCCCCGACCCGGTCGAGCACGCCGCGCTGGCGGGCGACGACGTAGCTGCGCTTCAGGTCGAGGTTCGCCTTGCCGAGCGTCGGCGCTGGCAGCTTGATGGTCACGGACTTGGTCGCCTCGTCGACAGTGACCCGCTTGCCGTCGAGGCCGGAGAAGCTGACCACCGAGTCGACGGTGCCGACGCCGACGAAGAGCACCCGCTCGCCCTTGAGCGAGGACGGGATCCACTTCGTGTCGTCCTCGACGTCGACGACCACCTCGAGGTGGGCGCTCGCCGCGTGGTAGTCGCTGATGTTCTCCAGCGACCGCAGCACCGCCGGGGAGCTACGGTCGACCTTCTTCTCACTGAACGGGTTGTGGAGGAACGACGGCCGCCAGCCGGCGACGAAGCTGACCGCGCCGGCGAGTACCGCCAGGACGACCAGCAACGCCACGAGTCTGATCAGGCCGCCGAGGGAGGGCAGCCGCGCGCTCCGGCCACCGCGGCGGGACGCGGCGGCTCCGTCGGGGGTGGTGGGAGGCAAAGTGTCGGTCGACTTGGTCGACCGACCGGACTCGTCGCTCATGGTCAGGGATCTACCCAAAAACCTTGCCATCACGCAGGTTCGTCGTCCTCAGGACATATGACGAGGCCAGGCCACTATGTCCGGGCTCGGCGGGCTCCCGGAGCGGCCGGGCTCAGCGAGAGGGCGATGGCGGTGCGGTCGTCGCTGGGGCGGCCGGGGGCGTGGCTGCGCACGGCCGCGAACACATCGTCGAGCAGCCGGTCGGGCGAGCGTCCGGAGACGCGGATCAGCTCGCCGACGAGCCGGTGGCGGCCGAACAGCCGGCCACCGTCGTCACGCGCCTCGACGAGGCCGTCGGTATAGACGAACAGAACGTCGCCATGGCGCAGGCGAAGCCGACCGGTGCGCCAGGCCCCCGGCTCGGCGACCAGGCTGGACATCAGCGGCCCGGTCGACTCCAACGGCTCCACCAGGCCCAGCCCGGCCAGCCGGTCCAGGCCCTCCGGGTCGTCGAGATCATCGAGACGGTCGAGCCCGACGAGGTCGTTGACGTCGCCGAGGCCGTCCCCGTCGTCCAGCTTGTCAAGGTCGTCCAGGTCCTCGAGCCTGTCCAGGTCGTCAAGGTCCTCGATCTCGTCGATCTCGTCGAAGTCGTCGCGCCCGCCCAGATAGCCGGCCCGATAGCCGGCGGCGGCACGGGCGCGCGTCCGCGCGCCGGCGCCGGCCGCGGTGGACCTGCCCGCGCGCAGCACAAGCGCGTCCGGGTGGCCGGCGTTGGCGTAGATGACCTCGCCGTCCACTGGGTCGATGAGCGCGATCAGCACGGTCGCGAACGTCTCGTCGGTGTCGCCGAGCGCCTCGACCACCCACTGCACAGCCGTCGCGGGCTCGGAGCCACGCGACAGCGACGCCGTGAGCAGCTGCTTGAGCCGCAACGCGAAGACGCCGGAGGCCGCGCCGTGCCCGGCGACGTCGCCGACGACGATCGCGACCCGGCCGTCGGGCATCTCGATGGCGTCGAACCAGTCGCCCGCGAGCGCGCCCTCGGCCGGGTCGACCCGGCCCAACAGCTCCAGCCCCGCCGTGTCGCGCAGCGACGACGGGGTCAGCGCGTCCCGCAGCGCCATCACCGCAGGGCCCTCCTGGGCGAGCGCCTCCCAGGAACGCTCGTTCTGACGGACCAGGCTCACCAGCTGGGCGCGCATCGCCTCGACGTTGCCGGCGAGGTCGACGATCTCGCGCGGGCCGACGGCGGGAATCGTGGTGTCGTGGCGACCGGCGGCGACGGCGTTCACCGCCCGGCGCAGCTCGTTGATCGGGAGGATGAGCCAGCGCCGGGAAAGGACGAGCATGAGCAGCGACATCGCCAGCAGCACGGCGACGACGGTGCCGACCGAGGTGAGCAGCAGGTCCGCCGAGTTCTTCACCCGGCCGGTCGCCGCGGACTGCTCGTCCGCGATGGCCTTCGTGAGGCCCTCGTTGGCCGTGCGCAGGTCCCGGAAACGCTGCAGGCTGACGTCGCTGATCTCGAGGAGCTGCGCGGCCAGCGCGTTGCCGCCGGCCGCCTCGTCGAGCTCCGACTGGACGACGCCGTCCCGCCAGGTCTGGTACGTGCGGCTCAGCGTGTCAACCCGGGTGAGCAGGTCGGGGAAGTCGGCGACCAGGCTACGCATCCGGACGGTCAGGAGGGGGATGTTCGTCTCCGCGTCGCGAAAGGGGTCGAGCAGCTGGTCGTTCGCGCCGGCGGAGATGAGGTAGCCACGCAGTGCGCTCCGCTGGTCGACGAACGCCGTGTAGAGCTGGGCGGTGACGGTCGCGGCCGGGTCGAGCCGGTTCGCGCGCTCCGCCGCGGCGTCGTTCGCCCGGACCGACGAGTAGACGGCGAGGATCATCGTCGCGATGACCGCGACGACGGCGAGCCCGACCAGCACGCGGATGCCGTGGCGCAGCCCCGCCGATCCGCCCACGATCACTCCCTGGCATCCACGGCGCCGACATCACCCCGGCGCTCCTTCGACCCGACCTCGCCCCACGGGGATCTTCCGCCACCCGGTGGGCGCCATCCCAGCCCGGGCGGCTCTCCCCGCCCACGCTCTCATTCGTCTGTTCGCGCGCCCGCCCGCCAACCGTGCTCGCCCGATCCGGCCGCGGCGGGCCAAGCCGACCTGGCGGGCCGCGTGAGCCGCCGGTCCCGCTGTCTGAGGGAGGTTCCCGGCATCGCACAACCCGGCGTGTCGGAGCTAGTGGCGGACGGAACCGGAGCGCCTCCCTCCGGGACTACACATTGTGGGCCATTGTCGCCCAGCGGCTCGGAAGCAGACATGGCCGGTCGACACTGGTGACGCGCGGTCACTACGCGGTATGCGTCCGTCTCGGCGCGAGGCGGGCCGACGCCGGGCTACCGCGCGGCCCGAGACCGGAGCCGGGGTGCTCGCCCGGTACGGCCAACACCAGAGCGGGTAGGCCTGCGCTAGGACGCACGCGCCGTTACGTGACGGATACCTCGCGCGCACAGTCGTGATCTGCCTTGCGGGAGGAACCACCGGATGACGTCGGGCGAGCGGGGACGGGCGGGCCGGCGCGGGCGCGGCGAGACCCGCCCCGCCGTGATCAGGGAGCCGAGCACGTCGGTGTTCCCGAACCTGCCCAACCTGCGGCTGCCGCACCCGCTGCACGGGCATGCCCGCCTGCCCCACCCGCATCTCCCCCACCCGCACCTGCCGCACCGCGACCCACACCGCGACCCGCATGCCGGCCTCGGCCGGCGCCCGGACGCGGCGATCTGGACCCGCGGGCTCACCAAGCTGCATGACCATCGCCGCTCCGTGGACCGCCTCGACCTCGACGTACCGGTGGGCGCCCTGTCCGGGTTCGTCGGGCCCAACGGCGCGGGCAAGTCGACGACGCTGCGGATGCTGCTCGGGCTGGTCCGCCCGACCGAAGGCGTCGGCTATGTCCTCGGAGAGCCGGTAAGCCACCCGGAGCGCTACCTCAGCCACGTCGGCGCGATGATCGAGGGGCCGACCTTCCACCCGGGGCTGTCCGGCCGGGAGAACCTGCGGCAGCTGGCGGTGCTGCGCGGCGTCGACAACCACCGGATCTACGAGGTGCTGCGGATGGTCCGGCTCACGGGCCGGGCGGGCGACCCGTTCGCCAGCTACTCGCTCGGCATGAAGCAGCGCCTCGGCATCGCCGCCGCGCTGCTGTCAAAGCCGGAGCTGCTGATCCTTGACGAGCCGACGAACGGGCTGGACCCGGCGGGTATCCGGGAGATCCGCGCGCTGCTGCGTGAGCTCGCCGACGGCGGGATGACCGTGTTCGTCTCCAGCCACCTGCTTTCCGAGGTCGAGCAGATCTGCGACCACGTGGTGATGATCCGCGGTGGGCGACTGCTGTTCCAGGGCCGCACCAGCGAGCTGCTGGCCGCCGGGGACCCACGGATCCTGCTCACCCCCGAGCGCTGCGCCGACGCGCGCCGGCTGCTCACCGTGCTCGCCGACGACGGCGTGCGGGCGGAGATCCGCCTCGACGGGCCGCCGACAGTCGCGGCGCACTCGTGCGACCAGCGCGTCGTCGTCGTCGCGCACGCGCCGGAGCGGATGGCGGCCGACCTGAACCGGGCCGCGATGCGGGCCGGCATCGCGCTGCGCGGCCTGCGCACCCACCGGCCGAACCTGGAGGAGACGTTCCTGCGCGCCACCGGCGGCACCGACGGCGACGTCCTGTCCAGCGACCCGCTGCCCAGCGTCCAGACGGTCAGGGGCCGCTGGGCCGCGGCACCGGCGGCCGAGACCGCCGCGGCCGAGACCGCCGCGCCGGACGTCTACCCGGCCGAGCCCGGTCAGGGGGCCGACGCCGGCCGTACGCGCTCGTCCCCGACCTCCCAGACCGGGTCGGGCCGGCATCGGGGAGGTCTATAGATGGCCCGGGCATTCCTCGCCGAGTGGCTCCCGCTGCGGCGTCGACGGTTCGTCGTCGGCACGTTCAGCGCGACGGCGGCCGTCGCCGCCCTGGGCGCCGTGCTGACCTTCATGGCCACCGGTGGGCGCGAGTTCTACGGCGACTACCCGCACACCAGCTCCCTGGCTCGGCCCACCGGCATCGTCGACGGGCTGAACGCGATCAGCATCCTGCTCGGCGTTGTCGGGCTGTGCGTGGTCGCCGCGGCGCTCGCGGGCGACTACAGCCGGGGCACCCTGCGCAACCAGCTCATGGCCCAGCCGCACCGTCTACAGCTGCTCGCGGGCAAATGCCTGGCGCTCGCGTCGTTCATCACGCTCGTCGTGCTCGCGGCGGCGGCCGTCAGCGTCGCGCTGTCGTTCGTCCTCGCGCCGATCAAGGGCGTGCCGACGGACGCCTGGACGTCGGCGGCGGGGATGCGCGAGCTAGGCAAGGGGATCGCCAACAACCTGCTCAACGCCTGGGGATACGGGGTGCTCGGCGCGCTGGCCGCCATCGTGTTCAGGTCTCCGGCGGCGGCAATCTCGGTCGGGCTCGCGTACGTGCTGCCGGTGGAGATCATCGTCACGGGCATCTGGGGGACCGCCGGCCACTGGCTGCCCGGCCAGCTGCTGCAGAACATCGCCAACGGCGGCCACGGCTACCCGACCACCTACGCCGACGCCGGCCTGCGCATTCTGCTGTACGGCCTCGTGGCCGCGCTCATCACGGCCCTCCTCTTCCGCTACCGCGACATGACGTCCTGACCGTGTGGCCCGCGGCGCGGCACGCCGCGGGCTGCCGGCCAGCCCGGCCGGCCCGGCCTCATCGGTGCCTGGCCGGGCCGGCCGGCCGCATCGTTGGCGAGCGCGGCAGCGCGGACCTCGCCCCGGCCCGCAGCCACGCCTGCGACGCCGGTGAGGCCGACGAAACCGGTGCGGCCGCCGTAGCCGAGGCCGGTGAGGTCGACGAGGCCGGCCATGCCGGTGCCCGGTCAAGGCGCCTCGGCCTGGCTGAATCCGCGTGCGGGGTGGGCGAGCAGGGCAGCACAGACCTCCCCCCGGCCCGCAGCCACGCCGGTGGCGCCGGTGACACCGGCCGGATCGGGACCCGGTCAGGGCGTCTCGGCTCCGCCGAAGCCGCCGACGGGGTGACTGCTGGCCGGCCGGCCCTGCCAAGGCCAGCGGGGCCCGGGCCGCTATGGCCGCCCCCTGCCTGGCCGTTGCCTCCGCCACGCGGCGGCCCGGCGGGCACGAGCCCGGCGACACGCGCCCGCTGGCCTGCCCGGGTGATATGCCGGCGGGCCCTGAGCAGGTCGACGAGCATCGCTGGAGTGTGCCGCCCGGCGCGGAACGTCCCGTCCGGCTTCTCGATCCAGCGCACCGGAACCTCAGCGATCCGGTAGTCCAGCGACCGGGCGATGGCGAGCACCTCGACGTCGAAACCGAAGCCGGTGGCCTCGGACCGGTCGAAGAGGATCTTCGCCTCGGCGTGCCGGAAAGCCTTGAAGCCGCACTGGGTGTCAGCGAGGCCGAGCGGAACCAGCAGTCGGGAGATCCCGTGGAACGCCCAGCTGCCCACGCGACGGGTGACGGCGCGGTCGACGCCGTGGCCCAGCCGGCGCGACCCGAGCGCCACCTCGGCGTCCTGGAGCGCCGCCAGCAGCGCCGGCAGCTCGGAGACGTCGGAGGCCAGGTCGGCGTCCATGAACACGATCGCTTCGCCCGTGGCGGCGGCGACTCCGGCCCGCACCGCGGCGCCCTTCCCATTGTTGCTCGGCAGGCTGATGACACGGCCTTTCGCCAGGTCGCGCAGCAGTTCCGCGGCTATCTCGGCGGTGTCGTCGACACTGCCGTCGTCAACGACGATCACCTCGGCGTCGTCGAGCGAAAGGGCACGCAGGGCATCCGAAAGGACGGGAAGGGACGACGGAAGCCGGTGGGCCTCATTGAAAGCCGGGATAACAACACTTAAAGAGACCTTGCCCATCAAAACCCCCGCCGCGTCAATAGATGAACAACAGGGCATGTTGGGCCGTCGGGCGCCAGCTTCCGGCCGCTGAACAGACATACATCTACGACATAGAGTGTCAAGCGTGTCAGTACTGTAGCCATTCGTCCACGGACGCGCACTCTTTAGGCCTAGTAACTTTGTGTTACTTTTTGCGTTCAGGTCCCTGTGGGCTGTACTTACCGTGACCATCTCTGGCTACTGCCGCCAAGGACCGCGGTCCCGACGAGTCAGTTCGCCGTCACACTCGGCGAGGGCCGCTCGTGACCCGTCAGATTATGCCGGGTCTGTGCCGCTGACGCATCAAATGGCTCGTTCGCCCCGGTCAGGCCCGGTACGTCCGTCGTGCCCGTTACCGACGCGGAGCGAGAGCCGGCTTCTGTTGAGGCGGCGTCCGCGGAAGCGGCCTCCACGGGAGCGGCCTCCGCTCCCCTGCCCACCCCGTCGGTACCGACATGGTGGGCGGCCGTGGCGGGGGCGAGGTGGTGGCTGTGCAGCCGGTACACGAGCGCGCCGGCGACGGTGGCCGTGAACGCCTGGCAGGCGAGACCCGCCAGGGCCGTCCGCATCACCATGCCACCCGCGAGCGTGAGCACGACCGCGGTCAGCGGGGTGCAGCAGGTCAGCGCCCAGACGATCTTCCGGTAGCCGGCGCCAAGCAGGTAGGTGGCGAACATCAGGGTGGCCGCGAGGCACGTCATCGCGATCGCCAGCACCCACAGCGAGGGCGCCGCCACCGCGAGGTCGGGACCGAACACCAGAGAGAGCATCTGGCGGCCGGCGACCGCGCCGACGGCAGCCAGGAACAGCCCTGGCGTCACCACGAACACCAGCGCCATCGCGAGCGCCCGCCCGGCCGGCAGGCCCTCTCTGCGCCGGCGGGCGGCCTCCGGCAGCAGGAAGTTGGCCACCGCCAGACCGATGAACACCGGCACCTTGCAGGCCGTGGAGATCGCCGCGTAGCCGCCGACGCCGCTCGGGTTGCGCCAGCCGACGATGACGACGTCCATGTTCTGCAGCAACGCGAGCGGCACCAGCGTGGCCAGCGCGACCGACGACTCGGCGATCAGGCTGTCCCTGGTACGCCGGGGCGACGCCGCCACCGGCACGATCGGGATCGGCCCCGTCGCCGTGGGCGTGACGCCCTCGGTCCGCTCGCTCAGCCGGGTGCCCAAGGCGCGGCGGATCAGCGACGGCGTGCGCGCGACCGCGTGGCGGGCGTGCTCGCCGCCGGCGAGGCAGCCGAGAGCGAGGGCGAGACCGGCGCCGTTCACGCCGAGGCCGGCCGAGACGAGGACGACGACGCAGGTGATCCGGAAGCCCGACTCGAAGACCAGGTTGCGCGCCAGCGCCGGGTAGTTGCCCCTGGCCTGCAGGAGGCCACGCTCGACACAGAGCGCCACCCAGATCGCGGCGGCGACGGCCGCCTCGGCGATCGCGAACGGGTGCGGGTAGGACAGCACCACCGCGATCGGCTTGCACAACGCGAGCGAGAGGAGCGAGGCGACCAGGATCGCGACCCAGGTGACGTTGCGTAGCTGGCGGATCCAGGCACGCCGCTCACGGCGGGTGTCGCCGATCTGGGCCGACTCGCGGTGCACGGTCGCCGTCAGCACCGCCGTGCCGACAACCGAAAGGATCATGAAAATGTTGGTCTGAACCCCGAAGGCGCCGTACCCGGCCGGATCAAGCGCCCGGGCGAGCACCAGGTTCATGATCAGGTTGAAGCCATTGGTCAGGACGCCGGCGATGGCAAGGGCCGCCGGACCACGCAACAGCTCGGCGACGAGGTCCCGCCGAACCACCAGCGCCATCGCCCTCTCCCACTACGCCGGGTAACGGTCTCCGGCCGGCCATGTCGGCCCAAGACCCGCGCAATCGTATGACTGAGCCTTGGGAACCTTCCGCCGGGGCGAGGCGCTGGACGCGCTCGCCCCGTGTCGGGCGCTGAGCGCCCTCCCCACCTGGTTCCGGGGCTGATGCGTATGGACGGGGCTGCTCTGGGCCGAGGTCAGGACGTGGTCGCTTTGGCATTGCGCCAATGCGCTGTCACTAGCGGTGGCTGGGTTGCGCTGAGGCCTCGTCGGGGCGGGGCTGCGCCCGGCGGTGTGGCCTGACCTCTTAGAGTCGTGGATGTCCAGGTTGTCCGGCGCGGGCCGCGTGACGGTGGGTCCGGCCATGGGCGGCCGACGAGGAAGGACGGACCACCTGTGGGCACCCCTGCCTACGCGCCCGGCGAGCAGCCACACGCTGACATCGCGGCGCGCGCGGTCGGCCGGCTGGCCGGCCGGCACGTGGTCTTCCTGAACTGGCGGGATCTGGAGCATCCCCAGGCGGGCGGCGCCGAGCTTTTCTGCCAGTCGGTCGCCGCGCGGTTCGCGGCCGCCGGCGTGAAGGTCACACTGCTCACGGCCCGGCCGCCGGGGCTGCCGGCCCTGGCCGACACGGACGGCGTCATGGTCCACCGCGGCGGCGGCGCGTTCGGCGTCTACCCGTCGGTGCTTCGCCGGCTGGCCCGGCTCGCCAGGTCACCACGCGGCGTCGACGCGGTGGTCGACTGCCAGAACGGGATCCCGTTCTTCAGCCCGCTGGTGCTGCCCGCGGCCACCCCGGTGGTGCAGGTGCTCCACCACGTGCACCAGAAGCAGTTCCCGCTGTTCTTCCCCGGCCCGGTCGCCCGGGTGGGCCAGCTGCTGGAGGCGCCGGGCAGCCGCTGGGTCTACCGGCGCCGCCCGGTCGCGGCCGTGTCCCCGTCGACGCGGGACGAGGCACGAACCGTGCTGGGCCTGCCCGGGCCGCGCTTCCTCGTCCCCAACGGGGTGACCCCGGCGATCGTCCCCACCGACACCGACACCGGCCAGGCGGCGAGCCCGACGGTCGTCTGCGTCGGCCGCCTGGTCCCGCACAAGCGGCTGCACCTGCTGCTCGAGGCGATCCCCACCCTGGCCGCGAGCCATCCCGGCCTGGTGGTGCACCTCGTCGGTGACGGCCCTGACCGGGAACGGCTGACCGCGCGCGCCGGCGAGCTCGGTCTGGACCAGGGCGGCCCGGACAGCGGCGCGGTTCTCCGCTGGCATGGCCACACCGACGCGGCGACCCGCGACACGCTGCTGGCCAGCGCCTGGCTGACGGTCAACCCGTCGCACGGCGAGGGCTGGGGACTGTCCGTGCTGGAGGCGAACGCGCTGGGGGTCCCGGCGGTCGCCTTCCGGGTGCCGGGGCTGCGGGACGCGGTCCGCGACGGCGAGACCGGCTGGTTGCTCGACACGCCCGCGAGGCTTGCCGAGACCGTCGATCTGGCGCTCGCCGAGCTGCGCGACCCGGCCCGCGCGGCCGCGCTGCGCACCGGCGCGCGCCGGTGGGCGGCCGGGTTCCGCTGGGAGGCGACCGCCGCGCTCCTCGCGACGGTCCTCGACGCCGAGCTCGCCCGCGCTGGCCGGCGCGACCGGCGTCGGCCCGACAACGCCGTCACTCTCGTCCGGTTCCCATTGGGGCGCGACGAGCCGCCGCCGCGGCTGCGCCGGACGGACCTCGTCTACCGGACGAGCCTCGCGGACGGAGGCGAGCCCCCAGCCGACGGCGCGGTGGCGCTCCTCTACGGCGCGTCGCCGGCCCAGGCCCGCGCGGCGCTCGCCCGGGCTGGCGTCCCCGGCCACACCGCGCGCCTGCGCCCCGCCACCGGCACCGACCTGCTCCTCGCCACCGGCCGGGCCTGGTCCTCCGACGCTGACGCGCACCCCATGGACGCCGGCTGGGAGAGCGCCGCGTCCCCCAACATCGCCGCTGACCGCTGACCGACCCGCGCACGGCCAGGGGCCCGTGTCACAGCCAGGAGATGTCCGGCGGGCGCCGCCGGCGGCGCCACGCGCTCAGACCGGCGGCAGGCCCGGGGCGGGCGGCCGGGACCGTACCGCCGACGCCCCGCCGTCCCGCTCGTCGCCGCGTTACAAGCCGCGGATGCGACCGGCTTCCTGGGGCACTTCCTGGGGCAGAGCCGGAACCTGCGTCGGCGCGGCCGACGGCGGGCTTCCGGCCTGCGCCGCGGGCGGGCTCGCCGGCGACGGGTCCGTGGCCGGCTTCGGCGGCCCGGCGACGTCGCGGCCCCGGCTCGGCCACGCGCTGGGTGTCACCGGCCCTCCTGGCACGGCCCGGTGGGCATGGCGGCGTGCCCGCGCGAGCTCGGCCAGCATCGCCGGGGTGTGCCGGACGACCCGGAACGTCCCCCCCGGCTCCTCCGACCAGCGAACCGGGATCTCGGCGATCCGGTAGCCGAGCGATCGCGCGAGGCTGAGCACCTCGACGTCGAAGCCGAATCCGTTTACCTGCGACAGGCCGAAGAGGACCTTTGCCTCGGCGTGGCGGAACGCCTTGAAGCCGCACTGGGTGTCGGCAAGGTCGAGGGAGACCAGCGAGCGGGTGAGCTGGTTGAACGCCCAGCTGCCCAGGCGGCGCGAGGCGGCGCGGTCCGCGCCCCGGCCGAGCCGGCGCGAGCCGAGCACGACCTCGGCATGCTCCAGCTCCGCCAGCAGCAGCGGCAGGTCGGAGACGTCGGAGGCCAGGTCGGCGTCCATGAACACGATCGCCTCGCCGATGGCGGCGGCCACGCCGACCCGGACCGCGGCGCCCTTCCCGTTGTTCCACGGGAGTCTGATCACCCGGCTGTTCGGTACGTCGCGCAGCAGTTCGCCGGCTATCCGGGCGGTGTCGTCGGTGCTGCCGTCGTCGACGACGATCAGCTCGGCGCCGGGAAACCGGCGTAGGACGTCCGAGAGGACGGGGAGCGACCAGGGGAGCCGGCGGGCCTCGTTGAACGCCGGGATGACCACGCTCACGGGCACCCAGTCCAAAGTCCCACCCCACGCTGCGCCGACTTCGCGACAGGCGCCTGCCGGCCGTTGCGCGAATAGCATCTTCGGGCTGATGTGTCGAAAAGCATCGTCCAGGGACGAGTCCGACATCGTGGAACTTTACTCACCCATCCGCCGCCAACTCGGCAGACAAGTTACCGATGGCGCGCCGTTGCCCGGACGTTGATACCTACATTGACGTTACGGAGCAGTACACCCAACACGAACCACTGCTAGACAAAAAGCAACAGAACGTGCACATCCCCATGACACGACGGCTGATCGCGCCGCCCGCGCGCGCCGCCGGACGCACACCCGCGCGCCGCCCACCATCGCGGCCGGCCACCAACGGCGCCCCGTCGCCCCCACGGTGGGTGACGATTGGGCGACACGTGGCCTTTCGATGAGCTGGTTCCATGAGCGAACCAGCCGCCTCATCGGCGGGCGCGCCGGACAATGGACTCTCCTGTCGCCGGCCGCCCGTTGCCGGCCGCGCGGCCGGCACCCCGGTGCCGGCCCCGGGCCCCCCCCCGGCGGGGCCGGCGGGCGCGGACGGCCTGGGGACGGAGGAAACATGGCTGGCCTTGGGCGGGACCGAGATCGGGACGGCTGGCGCGATGGGTCACGCGAGGCTGGGCACGAGGGCTCGCGCGAAGGAGGTCACGAGGGCGGCCACGGCGGGAAGCCGCCGCCCGAGGCTCGTCCGGTACGGGCTCGGGCGTCACGGCGCTGGCCAGCGCCGCCACCCTCCCCCAGTGGCGACGAGCCCACGGGGCCGCCGCGGGAGAGTCGGACGTGGCCGGCAGGCGGGCGGGGACGACGGACCGGCGACGACGCCGACGGCGCACTGCGCGGACTCGTCGGCGCCGGACGCAGCAAGCTCAGCCTCAGCGCGGCCATGCGGGCCCGTGACGTCGCCCGCCCGGACGCGGACGACGTCACCCAGGCCGAGAGGGTCATCGCCGAACGGCTCCAGGCGCGGGCCGGCGCCGACCGGTCCGGGCCCGACCGGGACCGGACAGCGGCCGACCGGGCGAGTCCCGCCCGGCCCAGCGGGCGGCCGTCGCCGAGCTGGGCTGCCCGGCGCGGTCAGACCGCGGGCGGGACGGGGGCGCCGGAAGGGACGGGCGGGAGCTCGCCGGTGCGCTCGTAGGCGGTCAGCATCCGCAGGCGGCGGGTGTGCCGCGCCTCGTCGGAGAACGGAGTCGACAGGAACACCTCGGCGAAGGCGACCGCCTCGGCGACCTCGTGCATCCGCGCGCCCAGGCTGAGCACGTTCGCGTCGTTGTGCTGGCGGCCGAGCCGCGCGGTCTCCTCGGACCAGGCGAGTGCCGCGCGCGCCCCGGCGACCTTGTTGGCGGCGATGGCCTCGCCGTTGCCGGATCCGCCGATGACGATCCCGAGGCTGCCCGACTCGGCGGCGACGGCCGCGGCGGCGGCCATGACGAACGGGGGGTAGTCGTCGTCGGGGTCGTACTCGCCTGGGCCGTGGTCTACCGGGGTGTGGCCGAGCTCTGCCAGCCGCTCGATGAGGGCGGTCTTCAGGTGGTAGCCGGCATGGTCAGAACCGAGATGGACGCGCACGATGAGCCATCATGCCCTCTCGCGCGGCACGGCGTGGCGGTGGCGCGGTGGACGTCGCCGCCGCGCCCCCACCATCCCGTGAGACTCGCGCCGGTCAGGACTCGCGGGCGGCGAGCTTCTCCGGCCGCTCGACCGGCTCGGACGTGGTCGCCGGGTTCGGCCTCACCAACCCGCCGAAGGTCGGGTCCGCGCTCACCGTCGGCACGTCAAAGGTCAGATTGTCGAACGTCGGGCCGACATCGCGGGTCCGCTTGAGCTCGTAGAAGCCCGGCGTCTGGGCCACGAGCAGGAAACCGTCCCACAGCCGGCCAGCCGCCTCACCGGTCGGCGTCGGGGTCATGACCGGGCCGAACAGCGCCACATCGCCCACGGCGACCACCGGGGTGCCGACGTCCATGCCGACGCGGCCGATGCCCTCGGCGTGGCTCGCGCGCACCTGCTCGTCGTACTCCGTGGACTCGGCCGCGTCGGCGAGCGACACCGGCAGGCCGACCTCGGCCAGCGCGGCCTCGAAGACGTCGCGGCCCCACTCCACCTTGTCGACGTGGCGGCGCCGCGAGAGCGCGGTGTAGAGCGGCCCGAGCACCTCGTCGCCGTGCGCGGCGGCCGCGGCCACGGCGATCCGGACCGGGCCCCACATCAGCGGGATCATCGACTTGTAGGGCTCGGGAATGTCGTCACGCCCGCCGTTGAGTACCGCCAGGCTCATGACGTGCCAGCGGATCTCGACGGGCCGCACCTTCTGGACCTCGAGCATCCACCGGGACGTCAGGAACGCCCACGGGCAGCTCGGGTCGAACCAGAAATCGGCCACTACCGCCGGCCCGCTCCCGGCCACCGATGACACAGTCTCGACGCCTGTCCCTGCAGTCACGTGCTGTCTCCTGTCCGGACGGTCCACCCGGCGGGGCTGTCGCCCGCCACGTTCCCCATCCGGCGTCAACCATCCGCCGCGGGCGGTGCCTTCCCGCTTGCGGCGAGATATCTCGCCACCCGGTTGATCACCGCCACGGTCGGCACGGCGACGACCGCTCCGGGGATCCCGGCGAGCACGGCGCCGGCCGACAGCGCGATCACGATCGCGAGCGGGTGCAGCCGCACCGCGCGGCGCATCACCAGTGGCTGCAGCAGGTGGCCCTCGACCTGCTGGACGAACAGCACCACGCCGGCCACGATGATCGCCGGCACCACTCCCTTGGCCACCAGCGTGACCAGAATGGCCGCGACGCCAGCCACCGTCGCGCCGATGATCGGAATGAATCCACCGAAGAACGTCAGAAGTGCCAGCGGAGCGACCAGGGGCGTGCCCACCGCGACCAGGCCGATGGAGATGCCGAGGGAGTCGACGACCGCGACGAACACGGTGCCGCGGATGTAGCCGGTGAGGGTGTTCCACGCCTCCCTGCCCGCGCCGCGGACCCGCTCCTCGGCGGTCGCCGGGAACCGGGACACGATCCAGTCCCAGATCCCGGCGCCGTCATAGACGAAGAAGAAGGTGGCGAACAGCGTGACCAGGATGGTGGTGAGCACCTCGAACAGCACCGAGGCTGTTGTGATCACACCGGACAGCACCTTGCCCCGGTTCTCGCTGAGCGAATGCTGGATGCTGTTGACCAGGTCGTCGATCTGCTTCTGCGACAGGTTCAGCGGGCCGTTGATCAGGTAGTCGCGGACCTGGTCGATACCCGCACTGACCTGGTCGATGACCTTCGGCAACTCATTGGCCGCGTTGAAACCGACGGCGACCGCCGCGCCACCGATCAGGACGAAGAAGGTCAGCAGCGCGATGAACGCCGAGGCCAGCCGCGGCACGCCGATCCGCTGCAGCCGGTGCGCGATCGGGACGATCAGCGCGCTGATCAGCAGGCCGGCGACGACAGGGATGACGACGGTGCGGATCCGCCCGAGCACGACCACCACGACGTAGACCGCGGCGGCGACGACAAGCAGCCGCCACGACCAGCCGGCGCTGACTCGTAACGCCAGCGGCACCGCCCGTTCGGCCCGATCCCGTGTCGAGAGCCGGGCGGCCTCCTCGGCCGCCGCGGCCCGCCGCGCGTCGGCCTCAGCCCGGCGCGCCTGGACCCGCCCCTGCAGGTTCGCTCGGAGGCGCCCGCCCGGAGGGGGTGCTCCCGCGCCCGGCCCGTCATCACCCGGTCCGTCATCCGGACCAGCGCGGTCGGCGTCATCGGCATCGGCATCGGCATCAGGGTCATCGGCATCAGGGTCGGCATCGACGACGTCCGCGTCGTCGGAGCCGCCAACTTCGTCGGGGCTCCCAGTGCCGTCGCCGTCCCCGGCGCCATTGCCGCTCCCGGTGTCGCCGCTGTCGGCGGTGTCAGCGACATCGGCGGTGTTGTCGACCTCGGCGGTGTTGTCGACCTCGTCCGTGCCGTGGGCGTCCGCGTCCGGCGTGTCGTCGCCGCCTGGCGGCGGCGGCGGGTCGGACTGCTCGCCGCGCGCGGCCCGTTCCACCTGGCGCTCTCCTCCGGTCGAGCGTTGTGCCGGATAACCGGCGATTCAGGGCCGGACCGCGGAACCGGCCGGCCGGACGCGCGGCCCCGAGACCACGCCGGAATCGTCCCACATCGTTGATGGACCGCTGACAGCCCGACCCGGCACGCGCCACCGTGGGCGGCGCGATGAGCGCGGGCACGGCCCGGCCGCCCACGCAGCGTGGAAGACTGGCGGGAATGGTTCTTCCGCCGCGCCTTCGGAGGCCTACCGAGGCACGTGGCCAAAGGAGGCGCGAAAATGCTCTTCTTCGCGCCTCCGGAGGCCTACCGGAGTCACGTGGCCAAAGGAGGCGCGAAAATGCTCTTCTTCGCGCCTCCGGAGGCTACCGGGAGTCGTGTGGCCAAAGGAGGTGCGAAAATGTTCTTCTTCGCGCCTTCGGAGGCTACCGGGAGTCAAGAGAGGATCCGAGTGCCGAACAACCTCACCCGTGACGAGGCGAGCGCGCGCGCCCGCCTGCTGAACGTCTCCTCCTACGACGTCGAGCTCGACCTGACGACCGGTCACGAGACCTTCGCGTCGACGACCACCGTCACGTTCACCGCGACCGAGCCCGGAGCGACGACCTTCATCGAGCTGGCGGCGCCGGCGGTGCGGGAGATCGCGCTCAACGGCGTCGCACTGGACCCCGCCGAGGTGTTCGACGGCGACCGGATCACGCTGGCGAACCTCGCCGAGTCGAACCGGCTCGTCGTCGCCGCCGACTGCGCCTACTCGCGCACGGGTGAGGGCCTGCACAGGTTCGTCGACCCGGTCGACGAGGCGGTATACCTCTACACCCAGTTCGAGACGTATGACGCGCACCGGATGTACGCCTGCTTCGACCAGCCCGACCTGAAGGCTTCCTTCACGCTGAGCGTCACCGCCCCGGCCGACTGGAAGATCATCTCGAACGGCCCGGTCGCGGCTGTCACCGAGGCGGCGATCGGCGTGCGCGTGATCCGATTCCTGCAGACCCCGGTGATGTCCACCTACATCACCGCGCTGGTCGCCGGCCCGTACCACGAGGTCCGCGACCACCACGATGGCATCGACCTCGGGCTGTACTGCCGGCGCTCGCTCGCGGAGTTCCTCGACCCGGCGGAGCTGTTCGAGATCACCAGGCAGGGCTTCGACTTCTACCACCGGGTGTTCGACTACCGGTACCCGTTCGGCAAGTACGACCAGCTGTTCGTGCCGGAGTTCAACGCCGGCGCGATGGAGAACGCCGGCTGCGTGACGTTCCTGGAGGACTATGTCTTCCGCGCCAAGGTGACCGAGGCCCGCCGGGAGCGGCGCGCCGAGACCATCCTGCACGAGATGGCGCACATGTGGTTCGGCGACCTGGTCACCATGCGCTGGTGGGACGACCTGTGGCTGAACGAGTCGTTCGCGACCTACATGTCGGTGCTCGCGCAGGTCGACTCGACCCGGTTCACCAACGGCTGGACGACGTTCGCGAACGCGGAGAAGGCGTGGGCCTACCGCCAGGACCAGCTGTCGTCCACCCACCCGATCGTCGCGGACGCCGTCGACATGGACGCGGTGCGCACGAACTTCGACGGCATCACCTACGCCAAGGGCGCCTCCGTCCTCAAGCAGCTCGTCGCCTGGGTCGGTCAGGAGGAGTTCCTCGCCGGCCTGCGCAGCTACTTCCGCGCCTACGAGTTCGGCAACACCGAGCTGCGCGACCTGCTCGACGAGCTGGAGAAGTCCAGCGGCCGCAAGCTCACCGCCTGGTCGCGCGACTGGCTGGAAACCACCGGTGTCAACACGTTGCGCCCGCGGTTCGAGACCGACTCGTCGGGTCTTTTCACCGCGTTCGACGTCGTCCAGGAGCCGGCGTCCTCGCCGCCGACCGCGTCCCAGACGCTGCGGCCGCACCGCGTCGCGATCGGCCTCTACGACCGGGACGAGAAGGGTGACCTGGTCCGGCGCGAGCGGGTCGAGCTGGACGTCGTCGGCGAGCTCACCGAGGTGGCGAAGCTGGTCGGCGCGCGGCGCCCCGAACTGCTGCTGGTCAACGACGACGACCTGACGTTCGCCAAGATCCGCCTCGACGACGACTCCCTGCGGACGCTGGTCAGCGACATCGGCAAAGTGCGGGCGTCGCTGCCGCGCACGCTGTGCTGGGCGGCGGCGTGGGACATGACCCGCGACGCGGAGCTCGCCGCCCGCGACTACGTCCAGCTGGTGCTGTCCGGTGCCGACGCCGAGGACGACATCGGCGTCGTGCAGACGCTGCTCGCGCGGGCCGCGCTCACGCTCGACAGCTATGGCGACCCGGCGAACCGGTCGGCGGCGCTGCGGGCACTGTGCGCGCGGGCCGAGGAGCTGATGCGGGCCGCGCCCGGCGGCAGCGACCTGCAGCTGGTGTTCACGACGACGTTCGCCCAGGCCGAGGACCCCGGGCAGGTCGAGAAGATCCGGGCGATCTTCGAGGGCCGCGACGTGATCGAGGGCCTCGCGCTGGACACCGAGCTGCGCTGGACGCTGCTGACCCAGCTGGTCGCCCGCGGCGTCTACGGCGACGCCGAGATCGACGCGGAGCTGGCCCGCGATGCCACGGCGGCGGGTGAGAAGCGGGCGGCCACGGCGCGCAGCGCCCGGCCGACCCCCGACGCGAAGGCGGCGGCCTGGGCGGCGGTCATGGAGTCCGACAAGCTGTCCAACCACCTCCTGGTGGCTACGCTGGGCGGTTTCTGGATCTCCAGCCAGCGGGAGCTGACGAAGCCCTACGTGGACCGCTACTTCGCCGAGATCGCCGAGATCTGGAAGACACGCAGCTTCGACACCGCGCAGACGATCACCCAGATGCTCTTCCCCGACGGCGTCATCGAGCAGGCGACGATCGACAAGGTGGACGCCTACCTCGCGAACGAGGACCCGGCGCCCCCGCTGCGCCGCGCCCTCGCCGAGGGCCGCGACGGGCTCGTCCGGGCCTTGGCCGCCCGCGCGAGGGACGTTGAGGCGGCGTCCGCCGCCGGCTAAGGGCCGCTGGCGGGGAGGCGGCGCCGAGGCCGGGCCTCCCGGATCGCCGGCTTCCCGGCGGGCTCGCGGCGCTGGGCCAGCCGTGGCGGATCCCGCCACGGCTGGCCCGGCGGCGGCGCGCCGCGGGCCGCGCGACCACGCGGTAGGGCCCGAGCCGCCGCCTAGGCCAGGGCCGCCCGGCGCGGCCGCAGGCCCACGAAGGCGGTCACCGAGGCCGCGAGGCTGGTGGCCGCGACGAACCACCAGCCCTCGTGGAACGCGTGCACGAATCGCTGAGGCGCCGGAGAACCGACGATCGCGACGAGGATGGCCACACCGAGGACGCTCGCGACCTGGCGGGCCATGCTCACCACCGCGCTGCCGGTGGCGAGCCGGTCAGGGGGCAGCACGGCGGTCGCCCCGGCGGTCAGCGTCGGCATCACAAGCCCCACGCCGATGCCGGTGAGCAGCATGCCGGGCAGCACGTCCGCGGCGTAGTCCGCGTGCTGCCCGACCCGCAGCGCCCACCACGCCGCCCCGACGGCGTAGATCAGGGCGCCGGTGCCCGCGGTCCGCCAGAGGCCGAACCGGGCGATCAGCGGGCCCGCCAGCAGCAGCGCCACCGGCGGCACCATCGCCGGCCCCGGAGTGACCGCGAGACCGATCCTCAAGGCCGACCAGTTCCAGGCGCCGGCCATGTAGGTGACCAGCGAGAGCAGCATCGCGGCGAAGGCGATGCAGAACAGGAACAGCGCGACCGCCGCGGGCGAGAACCCCGGCGTGCGCAGCAGGGAGAACTCGACCACGGGCGAGGGGTGGCGCATCGACCTCGCGACGAACCCGGCCAGCAGCACGGAGGCGCCCACCAGGCTCCCGACGACCTCGGCCGACCCCCAGCCCCAGTCGGAGGACTTCACCAGGCCAAGCGCGAGCAGGCCGATGCCGGCCGTCAACGCGAGCACGCCGGCGGCATCCGGCAGCGGCCCGGGGTTCTCCTCCCGCCGCCGCGGCAGCACTCGGGCACCGAGCACGAGGGTCGCGACGCCGACCGGCAGGTTCACCAGGAACACCCACCGCCAGTCCAGCTCGACGAGCAGGCCGCCCACGACCGGGCCCAGCGCGGCGGCGAGACCGCCGACCGCCGCCCAGCCGCGCACCGCGGCCGCGCGGCCCTCGGCCGGAGTCACCGCGAGCAGCAGCGCGAGGCTCGTCGGCAGCAGCACCGCCGCGCCGGCCGCCTGCACGACCCGGCCGACGACCAGCGACCCGACACCAGGGCTCGCGGCGCACAGCGCGCTCGCCGCGGTGAACAGCACGGTGCCGAGCAGGAACCCGCCCCGGTGCCCGTGGCGGTCGGCCAGCCGCCCGGCGGGCACGAGCAGCGCCGCGAAGACGATCGCGTAGCCGTTGAGCACCCAGGACAGCGTCGACAGCCCGCCGCCCAGGTCCCGCTGGATGTCCGGGAAGGCGATGTTGACGATGAACAGGTCCAGGTTGGCCATGAACACCGCCGCGCACACCACCCACAACACAGCCCGCGCCCGCCAGCCCGCCCCGGCGCCGGCCGCGCCGGGCTGACCCGTCGGCGCAGCAGCCGGCCCGGTCCAGGGCGCGCCGCCGGTGGCGACCTCCCTCGGCGCGGCGGTCGTGGAACGTCCCGTGGGGACCGCCGAGCCTCCCGCCTCGTCCGTCGAGGGCGCCGTTCGCAACGCGTCATCCACCGTCACAGACCTCCGTTGCCGCCGCCCGCGCCTCGGGCAATCTGTGAGTTCATATATCGAACTCAGTAGGGCGGCAAGGGTTCTGGGCGCTGGATCGCGACTGGCGATCGAGCCATGGCCGAGCCCAAAGACGGATGCGTCTCTGTCTCGGCTAGGCCGCGGCGCCGACGAAGGCGGCCCGGCCGTCTTGGCCCGGCGGGCACGGCCTCGTGGACAGTGGCGGGTCGACGTGGCGACAGCTCGCGTCGGCCTGGCCGGAGACTGCTCCACGCGCGTAGCCCGGGCAGGTACCTGCCCGGGCTACGCCGCGCCGACCGGAACCGACTCGGGTGGCGGTCCGGCCACGTCCGCGAGCTGGCGAAGCCCGGAGACGAGGCCACCGACCAGATCGCCGACAGCGAAGCTGGATGTCATCGACAACGTGGCGAGCGAGGCGGCCGCGTCGGGGATCCGGCGGCGGGCAGCCGGGGTGGTGGCGATCCGGACGAACCGCTGCCCTGGCGAGACGAGAACGAGAACGGCGGCGGCGGACTGACCGCCGACGATCTCGCCGAGGAGCCGCTCGGCGGCGGTCTTCGGGTCACCCGAGACCGCGCCGACCCGGACGTGAAAACCGATACCGGTCTGCCGCTCGGCGAGCAGCCGGGCGCTGTTCAGCCGGTCGATCTGGTCCTGGCGGAACGCCTCACCAGCTGCCACTGGCTCCGCCGGAGCCCGGCGCCGCCGTTCCCGCGGTCTCCTGCGCCGTCGGCTCGGCGCCCTCGGCGGCCCCCTCACCGCCGAGCCAGACCTCCTGGTGCTCCCAGGGCTGCCCGGGGCGGTAACGATCCGAGCTCTTGCCGCCGGACAGCGCGGTGAGGATCAGGGCGACCAGGAAGCCGGCGACGATAGTGCCGCCGTAGATCAGCCAGGACTCCAGCGGAGAGAGCGGATCCGGGCTGTAGTGCGTGCCGATCCTCCCCCCGTCCGCGAAAGCCGCCGCGGAGAAGAGCGGCAAGGTCAGGGTGGTCAACGCGGCCAGCGTCAGCGCACGACGCGCCCCGCGGCGGACAGGACGGCGAGTCACGGTTCCGAAGACTACCGGCAACCAGTCCCCCGCGAGAGCCGCATGGTCCGCCGGTGGCCGAAGCCCACGCGACAGTTGGCGAAGCCTCGCGCGGGCGGAGGCATCCAGCAGATTCCGTCCACCGGACGTAGACCCTTGAGCGTGCCCCTGCCGGCGGACCTGGGCCGGCGGGAGAGGACACCGGCGATCAGGTGGTAGCCGGCGGGCGGGCCGTGGACACCTCGGACAGGATGTCGACAAGACGGGCGACCCGGGTGTCGGTCATCAGGTCCTCGATGGTGACGGCGACACCGCGGTCGTCACGGACCGGAAGGCGCCAGTTCGGGTAGCTGTCGACCGTGCCGGGCAGGTTGGGCTGGTGGCGGTCACCAACGGCGTCACCGGGCGCGGCGAGAATGATGCGTGCCGGTGTGGCGACCAGGAGGCGGTGCATCCCGAGCGCGGCGTCCCGGACCAGAGCCGGGTCCAGCTCGTCGCCGTCCGCGGTCCCCGCCGGTGCCGTGCCCTGGGCGGCGGTGGCCCCGTCCTCGGTGAGCAGGCCGTGGAAGCGCAGGTGGGCCAGCAGGCGGTCGCGGGCGACGCGCCAGTCGGCCGTCTCGTCCGCCACCGGGCGGCCGAGCAGGCCGCGGTCGGCGCGGGCGCGGACATGCTCGCCCAGCAGGAAGCCGGCGGCGGTCGGCAGGTCGTGCGTGGTGACGCTGGCCATCGTGCGCTCCCGCCAGGCGCTCGGCGGGAGCGGGACGCCGTCGGCGTCGTTCTCGAACCACAGCACCGACGAGCCGAGCACGCCGGCGCCGGCCAGCGTGGTCGCGACCGTCGACTCGACAGTGCCCAGGTCCTCGCCGACGATCACCGCGCCGGCTCGCGCCGCCTCCAGCGCGATCACACCGAGCATCGCCTCGGCGTCGTAGCGGACGAACGTGCCGTTCGCGGCGCCCGCGCCGACCGGGATCCACCACAGCCGGAAGAGCCCCAGGATGTGGTCGACGCGCAGCCCGCCGCCGCGGGCGAGGACCGCGGCGACCATACTGCGCAGCGGCGCGTAGCCGGACGCGGCGAGCCGGTCGGGCCGCCACGGCGGCAGCCCCCAGTCCTGGCCCTGCTGGTTGAAGGTGTCGGGCGGAGCGCCGATGCTCGCGCCCGCCGCGTAGGCGTCCCGGCCGGCCCAGGTGTCGGCGCCGGCGGGGTCCACGCCGACGGCCAGGTCGTGGACGACGCCGACCCGCATCCCGGCCGCGAGCGCGGCGGCCTGGGCCGCGGCCACCTGCTCCTCGCAGCGGTCCTGCAGCCAGCGGTGGAAGGCGACCCGGTCCGCGAGCTCGCGCCGGGCCTCGGCGACGGCGGCGGGGTCCCGGTCGCGCAGGCCGGCTGGCCATCGCCGCCAGTCGGGGCCGTGCCGCTCGGCGAGTGCGCACCACGTCGCGAACCCCGACAGCTCGTCGTCGCCCTCGGCGCCGGCGCCGGCCGCCGGCGCCGGGACGGCGAACAGCAGCTCCAGCGCCGCCTGCTTGGCCTCCCACGCGGCGTCCCGGTCGATCAGCTGGCCGAACTCGTCGTCGCCGGCCACCGCCGGACCAGCCGCGACGACGCCGGTCGCCCGCGCCCGCCCCGCCGGGAGGGACTCGGTGCCGCCGCCCTGCTGGGACTTGCGCGCCGCGGCGGCATAGCCGTCGACGGCGGCGCGGGTCGCCTCGTCGGCCGCGGCGTACTCGGGGATGTGTTCCGGGCGCAGGTAGAGCGGCGAAAGGAAGCGCCGGCTCGTCGGGTAGTAGGGCGACGGCTGGACGGGCAGCGTGGGCGCGGCCGCGTGCAGCGGGTTGACGAGCAGGACGTCCGCGCGACCGCCGGCCGCCGAGCCCGACCAGGCGGCGAGCTGGGCGAGGTCGGCGTAGTCGCCGATCCCCCACGAGCCGGCCGAGCGCAGCGCGTAGAGCTGCGCCATCCAGCCCCACATCCTGTCGCCCCGCCGGTGGTCGTGGTCCCGCGAGGCCGACGCCTGCCCGGCGGCGCCCAAGGCTGCGCTGGGAAGGTCCCCAGGGATACCGGGGACGCCCGCGTCGGGTCGGCGTGGTCGCGTGCCAGGGCGGCTGTCGGTGGGCTCGGGCACCCGGTCCGGCACGGCGACGACCTGGGTCACGCTCTCGCGCCCGCCCGCACGCACCCGCAGGGTGTGGTCGCCCAGCGGCAGCCCCGGGGGCAGCGGCGCCAGCACCGCGGCCAGCTCCTCGCCGTCGATCTCCCGGCGCTCCCCCACCGCTCCGAGCGCCACCGCGACCCGTCCGCCACCGTCGCCCAGCTCGAGCTCGCAGTCCACACCGGCGTCGGCTTCCGGCCCGCCCCGCACGGAGGCCACGAGCCGCGCCGGCAGACGCAGGACGACGGGACGCGGCGCGGATGCCTTCACGACCACGCTGGCCGGCGACAGCCGCCGCCACGGGGCGGTCCGAGCCTGGTCAAGCGCCGCGGCCGCGTCGGCGGTGTCGACGCCCATCAGCTCCAGCACGCGCCGCACCGCCGTGGCCGAGACGGCGACCGGCCGGTCGTGGGCGTCCTGGTAGCCGGTCGCGACGCCGTAGGCCGCGGCGAGCGCGGCGAGCGCGGGGTCGGCGAGATCCATGACGAGCAGCCTAGGGCGGTCCCGTGGCCGGACGCTCCAGGCCCGCCGCCGGGCACCGCCTCGGGCAGGGATCCTGCTCCCCGCGTTGGACAGTCGGAACAATGCGACGTCTAAGGCTTGGTGTCGGCGCCCCCACCGGAGCTGTGCGGGTCGGCGCGATCGGCGGTGGTGAAACCGAGATAGGCGCGACGGACGGCCTCGATGTCAGGGCCGCGAGGGCCCGGCGCCTCCGGCGCGTCGAGTGTCCGCGAGGCCGCCGGGCTGGGCGGGTCTGGCGCCCCGGGTGCCGGCGGGTCCGGCATCGGCCCGGACGGTGGGTCCGGTGGCGCCCAGGATTCCCTCGGCGGGGCCTGGGGGCCGTCCCAGAGGGCCACGGGCGGCGTTTCCGGCGGTGAGGCGAGGGGCAGCCGCACGTGCATGCGCGCGCCGCCGTCCGGGGCCTCCCCCGCCGTGACCGTGCCGCCGTGGGTGTGCACCGCGTCGGCGACGATCGCCAGGCCGAGCCCGGACCCGGGAAGGCTGCGGGCGTCGGTCGACCGGTAGAAGCGCTCGAAGACGTGCGGGCGGTCCTCCGCCGCGATGCCCGGCCCCTCGTCGCTGACGACCACCTCGCCGGCGGCGGTCTGGACGTGCACGGCCGAGTCCACCGGGGAGAACTTGACCGCGTTGTCGAGCAGGTTGGTGACCGCCCGTTCCAGCATGTTCGGCCGCCCGTCGACCCAGGAAGGGGCCGACGTCACCTTGATCACGATGCCCTTCGGAGTCGCGCGCCGCCGCGCCCGCTCGACGGCCGCGGCCACCACCTCGGCCAGGTCGAGCCGCTCGACCTCCTCCACCGGTGCCTCGTCGCGCGCGAGCTCGACGAGCTCGCTCACCAGCCCGGTCAGCTCGCGCGTCTGGCCGTCGACGTCCCGCAGCAGGTCCGCCCGGTCGGCCGCGGGCAGCGCGCGGTGCGGATTCGCCTCGGACCGGATGAGCAGCTCGATGTTGGTACGCAGGCTGGTCAGCGGGGTGCGCAGCTCGTGGCTGGCGTCGTCGACCAGTTGGCGCTGCCGCGCCTTGGAGGCCGCGAGGGCGCGCAGCATGCTGTTCAGGCTTCCGGCGAGCCGGGCGATCTCGTCGGTGCCGGTCACCGGGATGAGCGCGGACAGGTCCTGGGTGCGGGCCACATGCTCGGCCGCGGCGGCGGCGTCGTCGACCGGCCGCAGGGCTGCGCGCGCCACCAGCAGGCCGGCGACCATCGACCCGCCCACACCGACGATGCCCACGACCAGCATCACCAGGCCGAGCTCACCCAACGTGCTGGTGACGTCCGACATCGGGCGGGCGAGCTGGAGGCCGAGCTCGAGCGGCGCCATCCGGTAGTCGCGCGGGAACGGGTTGTAGATGAAATCGTCGGCCGTCATCCGCAGCGCTTTGGTGGCAACCCGGTATTCCTTGCCGTCGGCCTTCACCGTCCGCAGCCGGACCTCGTCGCCCTGCGTCCGTGCGATCGCGATATCGGCACCGTCCACGGGCAGCTGGACGTAGTCCTGAGGGTTGTACGGCGTGAGGATCGT
The DNA here is from genome assembly GCF_032027725.1 of Pseudofrankia coriaricola. NCBI lineage: Bacteria > Bacillati > Actinomycetota > Actinomycetes > Frankiales > Frankiaceae > Pseudofrankia > Pseudofrankia coriaricola. The sequence continues at coordinate 126,369 of NZ_JASNFO010000021.1, forward strand.
GCCGTCCAGCCTAAAGACCTGCAGGCGCAGGCCAAGCGTGTTCGCGTAGATCTGGATGCGGTCGTCGGCGGGACTGTTGGGGTCGGATCCCGTGTCGTACCAGAGCTTGGTGTTGTCGCCCGCGACCTGGACCTGCTGGCGCAGCTGGTCGTCGATGGAGTTGCGCAGGACGACGTTGGTCGCGCCGAGCGCGACACCGGCGACGACCGCGATTCCGGCCAGCACCGCGGCGCCGACCAGCAGCGCCATCCGGTTGCGCAGCGCCAGCCGCGAGAACCATGACCGTCGGCGCCGCCGCCGGCGGGGATCACCGGTGCCGGGGCCACTCTGGGGGCCGCCCTGGCCACCGCTCGTGGAGCCATCCGGCGGGCGGTCGACATGCCTGTCGGCGAGAAGGTCGAACGGGTTGGTCACGGTGAGTGCTCACGAGCCGGCGCCGCTGACTGCTCGCGCAGCACGTAGCCGACGCCGCGAACGGTGTGCAGCAGCCGTGGCTCACCGGCCGCCTCGAGCTTGCGCCGCAGGTAGCTCACGAACACCTCCAGCGAGTTCGACGACGGGCCGAAGTCGTACCCCCAGACCCGCTCCATGATCATGGAACGGGACAGCACCTGGCGCGGATGGGTGAGGAAGAGCTCCAGCAGCTCGAACTCGGTCTTGGTGAGCGTCAGTTCCCGGCCGCCCCGGACGACCTGCCGGCTGCTCGGGTCGAGCGCCACGCCGCCGTAGCTGAGCACGCCGCTGCCGACCGCTGCGGAGGAGCCGGCCCTGGCGCCGGTGCGGGCGGCGAGCGCCGAGCGGCGCGCGAGCGCCCGCAGCCGGGCGAACAGCTCCTCCAGGGCGAACGGCTTGACGAGGTAGTCATCCGCGCCGACGTCCAGACCGCTGACCCGGTCAGCGAGCCCGTCACGGGCGGTGAGCATGAGCACGGGCAGGTCGTCGCCGCGGGCGCGCAGCTGCCGGCAGGCCTCCAGCCCGTCCATCCGCGGCATCATCACGTCGAGAATGGCGATGTCCGGCCGCTCCCTGGCGATCAGCTCGAGCGCCGCGATCCCGTCGGCCGCCGTGGCCACCTCGTATCCCTCGAACCGGAGCGACCGCTCCAGGGACTGCCGAACCGCCGCGTCGTCATCCACAATCAGTACCCGCACGTGCCCAGTCTGCTCCGGCCGGCGCCTCTCGGGGCTGTCCCGACATAGGGCTCAGGGATATCTCGTTCCCCGTTCAGGATCCCTTCAGGCGGCGTCGGCCGGCCGCGCCATGAACCGAGCCGCCACGGGGGTGCCGGACGAGGCAGGGATCCGGGCATGCGGCGTGAGGCGAAGGGCGCTTCGTCGGCCCCCTTGGCTCCCTTGGCGCCGCCGCCCAGGCGGAGACGGCATCCGGCGCGGGCCAGGCGGGCCAGGTGGAAAGGCTCAGGTCGCGGAGCCGCCGCGAGCTGCGCCCGGGCCTGAGGACGGCGACGGGCCGGGCTGGGCCGGTGGGTCGATGCGGGGCGGAACGTCGTCGCCGAACTGCGGCGGCGCGCCGGGCGCAGCCTCCTCGTCCTCCTCGGACGAGGGCTCGGCCTCCTCGTCGTCGTCGACGACGACGAGGCTGCGCTGCAGAGCACCCAGGCTGATGCCGGCCCCGACGAGCGCGAGGCGCAGGCGCTCGCGCAGCTCACGGGCGACGTCCCACTGCTTGAGCGGCAGGGTCTTGACGGCGACGCGCAGCGTGTAACCGTCCGCCGTCATCGATTCCATGCCCCAGACCTCGGGCTCCTCGATGATGAGCAGGGCCCACTGGTCGTCACGCCACATCACCTGGGTGGTCTCCAGCAGGACCTCCTTGGCGCGGGCGACGTCGGTGTCGTAATCCAGCGGCACGTCGAGCACGGTTCGCGCCCATTGCTGGCTCTTGTTACCGATTCTGGTGATCTCGCCGTTGCGGACGTACCAGACGGTTCCCTCGACGTCGCGCAGCCGCGTCATCCGGAAGGTGACGGCCTCGACCGTGCCGGAGATGGTGCCGACGTCGATGACATCGCCGACCCCGTACTGGTCCTCCAGCAACATGAAGATTCCGGAAAGAAAGTCCTTGACCAGGTTCTGCGCGCCGAAACCCACAGCGATTCCGAGTACGCCGGCGCTGGCGACGATCGGCGCGAGGTTGATGCCGAGCTCGCCCAGCACCAGGATGAACGCGATCCCGTAGACCACGATCGACACGACGCTGCGCAGCAGCGAACCGACGGTCTCGGCGCGCTGGCGGCGCCGTTCCAGCAGGATCGCGCTGTCACCGAACGCGCCGAGCAGGCCGCCGCGGAACAGGCCGCCGTTCCCGGTCACCGACGCCGCGTGCCGCGTGGTCCGTTTGATCAGCCGGTGCAGCAGCGAGCGGATGACGGTCGCCACCAGCAGGATCAGGATGATCGTCACCGGCGTGCCGAGGAAGACCTGGGCACCGGAGGCGAGGTAGTCGCTGTGGGTCGAGTCGTAGACGGTGCGACACAGGAAACCGGGCGGATTGCCGCAGGCATCCATGAGCGCGGCCTTGACCCCGTCCAGGCTCACGTCGGGCAGGCCAGGGGTCGGCGTGGGGGAGGTCGACGTCGACGGTGTGGACGTCGCGCCGGCGGCAAGCATCAGGGGCAGGGACACGGCCTGGTCATCCTCCTCGGGCGGTCGGCTCCTCGGGCGCGGCGCACGCCGGGTGGCGAGCCGCTCACTGGGCGGGCCGGTCACCGGATGCACCCCCAGGCGCCCGCCGAGGCGCGCCCGGCACGGCACGCGGCGCCAACCCGCGCGCCACGGCGCCGCTGGGTCTACGCGGCCAGGACAGACCGGTCGGGGATGGCATGTCCGCGCCCCCCGCGGGCCCACGGCCAGCACCTTACGGGGTGTCGGATACGTCCGACTGATCGGCACCCGGCACGCGGCCTCGCCGCGGCGCGGCCCAGCAGGGGCGTCGCGAGGAGCCAGCGGGGCGACACGCTGCGCGACGCGGCTGTCATCCCACCGACACGATGGCGTGACAAAGGCGACCAGATATGTCCATCGCCACTTTCGCTCACCAGATGACCATGCAAACACGCTCGCGTTCCGCGCCGGAACACGCTTGACTATCCATTGTCACCGGAGACGCTGGTTAGGACGGGCTCCCGGGTGGGCGCCCGCCTCGACTCGGCAGGAGGTCGGCGTGGCAGAGGCGCTGGTTCTCAATGCCACGTACGAGCCCCTGTGCGTGGTGTCCCAACGTAGGGCGCTCATCCTCGTCCTCACGGACAAGGCGGTGATGGTCGAGGCCGGTGGGCAGGTCCTGCACTCCGTGGCAGCGGCCGTCGAGGTTCCCGTCGTCGTCCGGTTAGCGCGGTTCGTGCGGGTTCCCTATCGCTCACAGGTCCCGCTGACCCGCAAGGGCGTCCTCGCCCGCGACCATCACCGGTGCGTGTACTGCGGCGCACCGGCGACGTCGCTCGACCATGTCATTCCCCGGTCCCGTGGGGGCCCGCATGTCTGGGAGAACGTGGTGGCGGCCTGCGGCCGCTGCAATCATCTGAAAGCGGACCGCGCCGTCGCTGATCTCGGCTGGCGGCTCCGCACGGCGCCGCGCGCGCCGAGCGGAGCCGCCTGGCGCATTCTGGGGAGTCGTCGCATGGACCCGCGCTGGTCCGAGTACCTCAAGACCGACCTCGGCGAGGCCGCGACCGCCTAAGCCAGCCTCCGGACGGAGGACCGGACCACCGGCGCCAAGTCGTCGGGGTCCCCGTGGATCCGATGTGCCGTCACCCGCTGCGGCCGATAACGCTCACGGCTCGTCGACATCCGGAGACTGACGGAGCAGGTCGAGGTCGAACCAGACGCGCTTGCCGCCGGGGGTCGTCTGGACGCCCCAGGCGTCGGCGAGGGCTTCGACGAGCAGCAGACCCCACCCGGACTCTGCCTCCGGGTCACCGCGGGCCGCCCGGCCGGGCTTCGGCAGCGTCGTACCCTCCCGGTCCTCGACGCTGATCCGCAGCCGCGCGGGCTCCGCCCACACCCGCAGCGTCAGCTCGCTGCGGGCATGTTTGATCGCGTTGGTGCAGATCTCACTGACCAGCAGCGCCGCGTCGTCCGCCCGGCCGAGGGCGCGCGCCCCGACCACCGCCCGCACCGCGTTCCTCGCCTGCGCGGCGGACGCGGCCACCGGAGGCATCACCAGCTCCAGCAGCGGCGGCCCGGCGGCCTGCGTGGTCAGCACCAGCAGCGCCGTGTCGTCGTCGGTGTCGGGCGGCAGGTCGGCGGCGAGCAGGCTGAGCTCCAGCAATGCGCGGGAGGCGTTCTGCGGCCAGTGGCTGTCGTCGAGCTCGACGGTGTCCGGTCCCGACCAGCTGCGGACGGAGAACCCGCTCCGGGTGCGTCGGCGACGGTCGCCACCGCGGCGGCGCTCGATCCCCCCGGGCGGCCGGCCGGGGCCGGGCGCCCGGCGCTCCCGGGTACGCCGTTCGGCCCCCGTGCGCCGTTCCGGGCCTGTCCAATGGTCTCTTCCGCCGGCGCGGCGGTCCACCGCCGCGTCAGGGGCCGGAGCACCCGGACCTGGCGAGCCGGACGAGCCGGGCGTGCGCTCCTGCGTTGGCGCGGCCGTCGTGGCGGCTGTCGTGGCGGCCGGGTGACGCTGGCGCGCCGCGTCGATCTCCGCGCGCCGCGCGGCGGCCCGGCGGCGGGCCATCTGCTCGCCCATCCCGGCCCGCAGCAGGTCGAGGCCGTCGGACAGCGGGCGGTGGCGCGACTCGACCAGGCCGTCGGTGAAGAACACCAGGCTGGAGCCAGGCGGCAGCTCGACGGTCGACTCGAAGAAGTGCGCGGGGTCGCCGACCCCGAGGGGCAGCCCGGGGTCGATCTCGAGGTAGTGCGGGTCGTCGTCCGGGGGTATCAGCAGCGGAGCCGGGTGGCCGGCGCCGGCGAGCACGACCCGGGCGCACTGGGGGCCCGGCCCGTCCCCGGCAGGGTCGGCGTCTCGCGAACCGGTGACCGGCGCGGCACGGGCGGGCTCGTAGATCCCGTACAGGCAGGTCGCGAACGGCAGGCCCGGCAGCGAGGACACCATCACATCGAGACGGGCCAGCAGCTCGGCGGGCCCCCACTCCTCCAGCGCGTAGGCCCGCAGTGCGGCGCGCAGCTGGCCCATCACCGCCGCGGCGCGCAGCCCCCGACCCATCACGTCACCGATCGCGAGCCCGACCCGGCCGCCGGCCAGCGGGATGACGTCGTAGAAGTCACCGCCGACCTCGGTGCCGGTGGTGCCCGGCCGATACTCCATCGCCACGTCGGCGCCCTCGAGAACGGGCGGGTGCGCCGGCAGCAGCGAGCGCTGCAGCGCCTGGCCGGCATCCTGGGACTCGCGGTACATCCGGGCGTTGACGAGCGCGAGCGCGGCGCGGCGGGCCAGATCCTCCGCGATCGTCTGCTCGACCTTCGTGTACGGACGGTCGCCCTGCGCCCGACTGAGAGTCAGGGCTCCGATGACCTGGTCGCCGTACGGCAGGGGCACTGTCATCGACGGCCCCCAGCCGAACTGGCGGAAGCGCACGTAATCCTGGGGATCGGGGAACAGCGCGCGGCGCAGCGTCGGGGTGAGGTCGTCAACGCACATCGGCTGGCCGGTGCGCACGACCGCGCCCGGGGCGTAGTCGTCACTCAGGCGCGCCGGGCGGGTCGCGGTGCGCGCCCGGACAAAGGCGGCGGCCTGCGGGTCGACGTGGTCCGCGGCGGCGAGGTCGATCACGTCGCCCTCGGGCGCGCGCAGCCAGAGCATGGCGCCGTCGCCCAGGCGGCGCCGCGCCAGCTCGACCACCATCTCGATGATCCGGTATGGCTCGAGCGAGCCGCCGAGCCGCAGGCTCGCGTCGGACAGGAACAGCAGGCCCTCCAGCACGGCCCGTTCCTCGGCGTGCCGCCGCCGCGCGCCCGGCAGCGACCGGGCGGCATCCCACAGCGCCGCGGCGCGCCGCGCCGCGCCGACCCGGCCCGAGCCGGCTCCGCCGGCCCCAGCGTCGCGGCCGGTGTCGTGGCGTTTGTCCCGGCCCGCGGCGGGCCGCTCGCCGCCCGTGCTCGGCTGCCGCGCGCTGGGCCTGCCACGCCACGGCCCGAGGCAGCGCCAGAGCCTGCTGTCTCCTGGCAGGACAGGCGCCGGCCCGTCACCCGCGGCGGCCGCGCCACCGGCCCGGGCCCGCGCGACGCCCGCGGCCCCATCGGCCGCCGCGGGTGTGGCCGCCGCCGGCATACCGGGCGCAGCGGGCGAGTCGGTCTCGACCGGCCCGCCGTCCTCGGCGGGCTCGACCGGCGCCTCAGCCGCGACCGGCGGATCGTTCTCGTCCGGTGATTCGGCGCTCCTCGGCACGTCAGCCGTCATCGCCACCTCCGCTACCGGCGGAGCGTCGGCCGCCAGCGGCGTGTCAGCCGCCACCGGGCAGCCGGGCGCCTGGCGCGCCGGCTCCGGGAGACGGTCCCGTCCCTCCGCTCCGAAAGCCTCAATATGAGGACTCCTCGGAGTGGAGTGATAACGGGCAGTCACGTCATCCACTCGGGAAGTGTAGTTCAGCTCACCCAATGCTCGCTTGGTGAGAACATCTACGCCTTGCGCAACGAGCATGCACCAGCCACGACGACAGCCGGATGTCCTCCGCGCCACGACATGGGCCGACCTCGCCGATCTCGGCGACAGCTCGCGCCCCCGCGGCTTGAATGGCCAGGTGGCCCTAACCGCCGGCTGGTGCCGCGATGCCGTGTTCTACGAGGTATATGTCCGCAGCTTCGCGGACGGGGACGGCGACGGGGTCGGCGACCTCGACGGCATCCGTGCCCGACTGCCCGACCTCGCCGAGCTTGGCGTCGACGGCCTCTGGCTCACGCCGTTCTACCGCTCACCGATGGCCGACCACGGCTACGACGTCGCCGACCACCGCGACGTCGACCCGCTGTTCGGCGACCTGGCCGCCTTCGACGCACTCCTCACCGAGGCGCATCGCCTCGGCCTCGCCGTGCTCGTCGACCTCGTCCCCAACCACTCCAGCGACGCCCACCCGGCCTTCCAGGCGGCGCTCGCCGCGCCTCCCGGCGACCCGGCCAGGCACCGCTACCTGATCCGCCCAGGCCGGGGCCCCGGCGGCGCCGAGCCACCGAACAACTGGATCTCGGTCTTCGGCGGCCGGGCCTGGACCCGCCTGGACCAGGCCCGCCGCTTCCCCGTCCCCACCGGTTCGCGAGCCACGGCGACACCGACCGACCAGGACGCGCCCGCCGACCAGGACGCGGACGCGCCCGCCAGCGGGGACGCACCCGCCGAGTGGTACCTGCATCTGTTCGCGCCCGAGCAGCCGGACTGGGACTGGTCCGATCCGGCCGTACGCACCGATCACGAGCGGACCCTGCGGTTCTGGCTCGACCGGGGCGTCGACGGGTTTCGGATCGACGTCTCCCACGGCCTGGTCAAGGACGGCGAGCTGCGCGACAACCCGCCAGGGCCGCTCGCCACCCCGGAGTCCGGCTTCCGGGAGAAGCTGGAACCGCACGTCTGGGACCAGGAGGGCGTGCACGACGTCTACCGGTCGTGGCGCGCGATCGTCGACGGCTACGGGCGGGCCCGGACCTCCCAGATCGGCTCCGCAAGCTCCCGGACCTCCCAGATCGACTCCCGGACCTCCCAGATCACGACCTCCCAGATCGGCTTCGCCGATCCGGCAGGGACCCCGTCCGCAAGCTCCGTCGATCCGGCAGGGACCCCGAGCTCCGTCGATCCGGCAGGAACCCCGGGCCGGGAACCAGTGCTCATCGGCGAGACCTGGGTCGAGGACCCGGACAGGCTGGCCCGCTACGTCCGCGCCGACGAGCTGAACCTGACGTTCTCGTTCTCGCTGCTGGCCGTCGAATGGTCGGCGCCGCTGTGGCGCCAGGCGATCCAGGAGGGCCTCGCGGCGATGGCCGCCGTCGGCGCGCCGCCGACGTGGGTGCTCGCCAACCACGACGTCGTGCGCCCGGTGACCCGCTACGGTGGCGGCGCGGCCGGCCTGCGCCGGGCCAGGGCCGCCCTGGTGGCCCTGCTGGCGCTGCCGGGCGCGGTGTTCCTCTACCAGGGCGACGAGCTGGCCCTCCCGCAGGTGGACGTGCCCCCGGAGGCCCGCCAGGACCCGGTCTGGGAACGCTCGGGGCACGCCTCGCCCGGCCGCGATGGCTGCCGTGTGCCGCTGCCGTGGTCGGGGCATGAGCCACCGTTCGGCTTCGCGGCTCCCGGCGTCGTCCCCTGGCTCCCGCAGCCCGCCGGCTGGTCCGCGCTCACCGTCGAGGCGCAGCGCGCGGACCCGTCGTCCACCTGGTGGCTGGTCCGGTCCGCGCTGGCGGTCCGTCGTTCCTTCCAGGAGCGCCCCGACGGAGTCACCGGCCTCCAGTGGCCGCGGGTTCCGGAGAGCATGCTGGCCTTCGACCGACTCGTGGTCGCGACCGAGGCGCGGCCGCGGCGGTCCACACCCTCCGGGGCGCTCACGGACGCCGCCCGGAAGACCCTCACCAGACTGCTCACGAACGCTGGCCACGACGGGCCGTCGCCCGTCGGTCAGGGCGCCGGGCTCATGCTGAGCTGCCTCCTCACCACCAATGCCGAGGCACGAGTCCCCATGACCGGCCAGCTGCTGCTCGCGAGCGACCGGGTCAAGCACGACGGCGAGACCCTGGTCATGCCACCCGACACCGCCGCCTGGATCATCCGGGCGGTGGCCGGTGATGCCGGCCCGGATGACAGCCCCACGGCATCCGGATGACAGCCCCGCGGCATGAGGACGGTCCTCCCGTCGGACCGTTCCTCGGTGGACGCCGGTCCACGGGCAGAATGGAGCGGTGAGCCGACAGCCGTCGCCTGCCCAGCCGACCCCCGAGCCGGCGCCAGCGCGGCCGCCCGCGGACGCGGCGCCGCCTTCGGCGGGCGCGGCGCGCCCCCCGTCGGATCCGGCCCGGCCCATGCTCCCTGTGGGGCCGCCGCCGCGGGCCGACGAGACGTTCTACGCGTCCGTCGGCGGCGAGGAGACCTTCCGGCGGCTGGTGGCCCACTTCTACGAGGGTGTCGCCGCCGACCCGGTGCTGCGCCCGCTCTACCCGGAGGAGGACCTCGGCCCCGCCGAGGAGCGGCTGCGGCTCTTCCTGATCCAGTACTGGGGCGGCCCGACGACCTACCACGAGCGGCGCGGCCACCCTCGCCTGCGGATGCGGCACGTCCCGTTCGCGATCGGACCGACCGAACGGGACGCCTGGCTCGCTCACATGCGCGCCGCCGTCGACTCGCTCGGCCTGTCCCCGAGCCAGGACGAGACGCTCTGGTCCTACCTCGTCTACGCCGCGGCCTCGATGCAGAACCGCCCCTGAGACGGGCCGTGGCCGAGGCGCGGAGCGCCTCGGCCACAAGCCCGCCGCCTGGAACCTGGCGAGCGCGGCTACAGCCTGGCCGGCAGGTCCGTGCCGGCGCTGAGCTGGGTGGGCACGTCCACCGCCCAGTCGCGTGAGCCGCTCGCCCCGATGGTCGTCGCGGCCAGGGCTCCGGCGGCTTCGACCGTGCCGACGGTGCCCACCGATCCCACCGTGGCGACCACGGGCGCGGCGGCGCCGCGTGGGAGCAGGAGCGTGCCGGCGCCGGCGATGGCGATCCCGACGAGATCGAACACGAGCGCGGCAACCAGGCCGTCAGCCGGCCCGCCGCGGTCCGCCGCCGCGAAGAACACGGTGCCCACCCCGGCGACGCCGAGGGCCGCCGACGCCTGCTGGGTGGTCGTGAGCAGCCCGCTGACCGCCCCGCTGACGTCCGCGGGCGCCCCGGCGAGGACCGCGGCGACGAGCGCCGGGACGATCAGGCCGTTGCCGACACCGATGGCCAACAGCGGCGGCATCAGCTCGCCGGTCGGGACGCCGACGCCCTCGGTCGCGACCATGGCCAGCAGCACGGCGAGGCCGGTGAAGCTGATCGCCGCGCCGACGGTGAGCGTCCGCGGGCCGTACCGGGCCACCAGGCCGCGGGCCGCCATGGACGACAGCGCGAACGCGACACCCAGGGGCCCGAACACGAGGCCGGCGTTCAGGGGCGAGCGGTGCTGCCCGTCCTGCAGGAAGATCGTCGCCGCGAGCAGGAAGCTGCCGAAGAAGGTGAAGAACCCGAAGCTGACCAGCAGGCCCGCGATGGTCCGGCGGGTCCGCAGCACCGCCGGCGGGACGATCGGGTGGCCACCCGTCCGGGCGAGCCTGGCCTCCCATCGGCCGAAGGCCGCCAGCACCACGACACCCGCGGCGAGCGCCAGCCAGGTCCAGACCGGCCAGCCCTCGTCCCGGCCCAGCGTCAGCGGCACGAGCACCAGCCCGAGGCCGGCCGCGAGCGCCGTGAGCCCGACAAGGTCCAGTGGCTCGGGCCTTGCGGCCTTCGACTCGGCCAGCAGCCGCCAGACCACCGCCATGGCGACGATCCCGATCGGCACGTTCACCAGGAAGATGGGTCGCCAGCCGAGCCCGAAGATGTCCAGATCGACGAGCAGGCCGCCGATGACCTGGCCGGACACCGCGCCCAGGCCGACCGTGACGCCGAAGTACGCGAACGCGCGCGCCCGCTCGGCCGGCGGGAAGATCACATTGATGATGGCCAGCGCCTGCGGCACCATCGCCGCCGCGCCGAGGCCCTGCGCGAGCCGCCCGGCGATCAGCGTCGCCTCGCTCGGGGCCACGCCGCACAGCGCCGAGGCGACGGTGAACAGCGCCATCCCGATCAGGAACATCCTGCGGCGCCCGGAGCTGTCGCCGAGCCGCCCGCCGGTGATCAGTCCGGCCGCGTAGGTGAACGAGTAGCCCGCGACGATCAGTTCGAGGCCGGCGTCCGACGCCCGCAGGTCGGCGCCGATGCTGGGGGCCGCCACGTTGACGACGAAGATGTCGAACAGCGACATGAACGTGGCGACGAGGACCGCGGGCAGCACCCGCCAGCGCCGTGGGTCCGGCTCCGCCGGCTCGGCGGGCCGGGCCGGCCTGGTCGCCGGGGCCGGCCGGGACGAGCCGGCGGGCGCGGGAACGGCGACCGGGGGGCCGCCGGTTGTGGTGGGCGAGGACAGCGGCGATGACGGCGCACCCGCGGGCGTCTCGGTCGCGGGCTCGTCGACCCTGTTGGAGGCCATCAGGCTCCCTCGGCTCGTAGTTCGAGATCCGTCGAACTACGAGAAGTCGCCTTCGGCCCAGGGCATTCCCGGGAAATGATGCGAGCCTCGCGGCGTTCCTGACTGTGGTTGTCTGGTGGCCCGGGGCGGCGCCCCGGGCCGGAGGCTGGGAGGTGGGTCATGGGCACGCTGCCGATGCCGGCGACCCAGGACATAGATCTCGTCGCCGTGCTGGCCTCGCTGGGCGACCCTTCCCGCCTCGAGATCGTCGGCGCCCTCGCCCAGGTCCAGGAGGCCGCCTGCGGTGAGCTGCTCGCCGGCCGGATGGCCAAGTCGACCCGCAGCCATCACCTGCGGGTCCTGCGCGAGGCCGGCGTCATCGCCACCCGCGCCGAAGGCACCCACAAGTTCTCCCGGCTGCGTCGCGACGACCTCGACGCCCGCTTCCCGGGCCTCCTGACCGCCATCGTTACCGGTGCCCTCGCGCCGGCGGGCGTCACCGGTGCGTTCGGGGACGGTCCCAGCCGGGGGTGAGGGCGAACGGAAGGGCGCGCCAGGCCGGCTCGGGGCGAAAGTCGTGCCAGGTGCCGTCGAACGGGAAGAGACCGGCCTCCGCGTCCTTGATCAGTCGTTCGCCCTCGGCACGGACGGCGGCGGCGTCGCGCACCCAGTAGCGATCCGGGAAGGCGAGGCGCTCCTCGAGCTCGTCCTCGTCTTTCCACTCCCAGCCGCGGTCCGGCCAGACCCAGATGTCGAGATCCTGGTCACATCCGTCGACGCCGGCCACGGCGCCGTCGCGCCAGCGGGTCACCGGCTCCTCGAGGTTGACGTACCAGGCGTCGAAGCTGCCGCGCCAGTCCCAGAACCACCAGACGCTGTGCGCCCGGTCGGGCGGGATCAGCATGAAGATGTCCGGGCCCCACCAGGTCGTGCGGGTCAACGCCGTCGGCTGCGTGATCCACTCGGCGAACGGCATGTCGCGGATCCCGCGGCCGTCCTCGCTCATCCGGACCGCCGCCGGACCGCCGTTCGGGATCCAGACCCGCAGCCCGCGCTCGTCGTCGCCGACCACCACGCCGCAACGGACGAAGACCAGCTCGTCGTCGGTGAACATGCGGTGCAGGATCAGCTCGCCCGGCTCGAACACCGGCTCAACATGATCCACAGGCCCACGATAGCGCCTCCCGGAGGTGTCCCGGCCCCGGACGGCGCGACGCATGTCGGTCAGATGGAGGGAAACCGGTGTCCGACGGGCACGCGCGACCTCGCCTCCGATCACCGCGTCGCCAAGATCGCCGCGCGGACCAATAGGGTTGACGCATGGCGCAGTACGTCTTCCAGATGCGCAAGGTGCGCAAGGCCCACGGCGACAAGGTCGTCCTCGACGACGTGACCCTGGCATTCCTGCCAGGCGCCAAGATCGGGGTCGTAGGTCCCAACGGTGCGGGGAAGTCGTCCCTGCTCAAACTGATGGCCGGGCTCGACCATCCGAGCAACGGCGACGCCCTGCTCTCTCCCGGCTACACCGTCGGCATGCTGGCCCAGGAGCCGGTGCTCGACGAGACCAAGGACGTCCGCGGCAATGTCGAGGACGGCGTCCGCGAGATCCGTCAGGTGCTCGCCGACTACGAGGCCATCAACGAGAAGATGGCCGACCCGGACGCGGACTTCGACACGCTGCTGACCGAGCAGGCCGCGCTGATCGACAAGATCGAGGCCGCGAACGCCTGGGAGCTCGACAGCCAGCTCGCCCAGGCGATGGACGCGCTGCGTCTGCCACCGGCAGACGCGGACGTCTCCAAGCTCTCCGGTGGCGAGCGGCGCCGCGTCGCGCTGTGCCGGCTGCTGCTGGAGGCGCCCGACCTGCTGCTGCTCGACGAGCCGACCAACCACCTGGACGCCGAGTCGGTGCTGTGGCTCGAGCAGCACCTGGCCCGCTACCACGGCGCGGTGCTGGCCGTCACACACGACCGGTACTTCCTCAACAACGTCGCCGGCTGGATCCTCGAGCTCGACCGCGGCCGGGCACACCCCTACGAGGGCAACTACAGCACGTACCTGGAGAACAAGGCGGCCCGCCTCAAGGTCGAGGGGCAGAAGGACGCCAAGCGGCGCCGGGTGCTGTCCCAGGAGCTGGAGTGGGTCCGCTCCAACCCGAAGGCGCGGCAGGCCAAGAGCAAGGCGCGGCTGTCCCGCTACGAGGAGCTCGCGGCCGAGGCGGACAAGGCCAGGCCGCGCGACTTCGACGACATCCAGATCCCGCCGGGCCCGCGGCTGGGCAGCCTGGTGATCGAGGCGAAGAACCTGACCAAGGGCTTCGGCGACCGGGTGCTCATCGACAACCTGTCGTTCAGCCTGCCGCGCGGTGGCATCGTCGGGATCATCGGCCCGAACGGCGTCGGCAAGACCACCCTGTTCACCATGCTCACCGGCGAGGCGAAGCCCGGCTCGGGCGCGCTGACGGTCGGCGACACGGTCGACATCTCCTACGTCGACCAGAGCCGTTCCGGCCTCGACGGGAAGAAGAACGTCTGGCAGGTCGTCTCCGACGGGCTCGACCACATCATCGTCGGCAAGGTCGACTTCCCGAGCCGGGCCTACGTGTCGTCGTTCGGCTTCAAGGGCCCCGACCAGCAGAAGCCGGTCGGCGTGCTCTCCGGCGGTGAGCGCAACCGGCTGAACCTGGCGCTCACCCTGAAGCACGGCGGCAACGTGCTGCTGCTCGACGAGCCGACCAACGACCTCGACGTCGAGACGCTGCGCTCGCTGGAGGACGCGCTGCTGGAGTTCGCCGGCTGCGCCGTGGTCATCTCCCACGACCGGTGGTTCCTCGACCGGGTCGCCACCCACATCCTCGCGTGGGAGGGCGACGACGAGAATCCGGCGAAGTGGTTCTGGTTCGAGGGCAACTTCGCCGACTACGAGGCCAACAAGCTGGAGCGCCTCGGCCAGGAGGCCGCCCGGCCGCACCGCGTCACCTACCGCAGGCTCAACCGCGACTGAGAGACCGCGGTTCCGCTGCGGCCGTCACCCGGGCCGGTGACGGCCACAGCAGCGCCTGAAATCGCCCTGTTACTCTCGGAGGAGAGAGAGCGCATCCCGCCGTTCTGTGAGGCGCTGGTACGCATCAGCTGCCAGGTGCTCTCCGAGTACAGGCCAGGCGTTGAGCACCTTCTCGATCGCGTCGTGGACGCGCCGATGCGTCTCAGGGACGCCGAACTGGGTCCGGCTTCCAATGCCCTCGAATGTCGCAACCGTGACGTCGGCGAACTTCTTGGTGCCCCCCAGCCTGAGCCCGAGATCGTCGTTCTCCATGAACAGAACGGTCGGGACTACGTCGTAGACTGGACTCAAGATTGGCAACCGTCCATCTGGGTAAAGCACCGCCCAGTTCTTCAGATGTGCGTCGCCATTTCCGAGCAGGACATTGAGAACAATCCGGTCGATAACCTTGCCCACTGCATCAGATCCGGCGAGTGCCTCGACGAGTACCGCAATCGTTTCAAAGTTCGCCCGCCGGTACTTCGCCGATTCCCGTGCAGTTGGGATGTCCATGACTTGCGCGATCTCCTCCATGTGGATGCGCAGGTCACCAGGACCTCGGTCGAAGCGGGATACAGCCAGCGCCACGCCAGGCGTTCGCCGTGCCCAGTCTTCCAGCCCAGGTACCTCCGAAGGTCGGATGAGAAACGCCTTCGGCGCGTCGATGCCGGCCGCACGGGCGAGTTCGAGACTGGCCAGTTCGGCCTCCGGAACACCCGTGAAACCCGGCCGCCCATCCGGGAACTTGAGAATGACGTTGCCCGCTTGGCCGTGGGCCGGCACAGTCAGCCCACGGTCGTCGCCGTATACCGAGAACTTCAGCTGCACCCCCGCCAGGCTGAACTTCAACAGCGGGTCCTCGTGTTCGGCTGGTTCCTCCACAGTGGCTAGGTCAGGCGACGATGCTGCCGACGGCGTGATCGCCGGTATGGCGCGTACGGCGCCCGGGAGATCCGTGGCGCCAAGCCGCCTGAGTAGTTCAAACTCTCGCCGGCTGTTGACGTGCGCGGCGTCCGCGACGGCCTGTCGCAGCCGACCCTCGGGCAGGAGGTGGGAAAACCAGTGCGGAATCGCAACGCGCGCGCTGGGCTGCCAGAACCGGCCACGTTCCTCGAATATCTGGCCGAGTACGGGACGGTCACGCATGGTCCAGTAGGACTCAGAGAATTCGAACCAGTTTTTCTGGTCTCGCGTGCCGTGCAGGTACCCCGCGTCGACCCAGATTCCCCTCGTCTGGATCTGAATGAGGAGGGTGGTGTCAACGTCCACTCAGCCCTCCTCGGCCGTTCCGGTCGCGATCAAATCAGCGAGCGACGGACGCACAAGAGCACCCGGCTCAACTCGGCTGTCCAGGAACCTTCCGACAAGTTTACCGATCAGCTCTTCACGCCGGTCAAGGAATTTCTCGATCTGGCCCGCCCACAAGTAGGCGGCGGCTTCCTCGTCAATCGCATGGCTGGCAAGCACCGACGGAGCGGAAACTTCCTCGATGGGTATGGCGTCTCTTGGCCAGAACGAGCGAGCCGCAACGTACGAGCGGCGATTGCGGACTATCTCGGTGACCGCTTCGGTCCCATGCTCCTCGAATTCCCGAGCGAGGTCGACAGGACTACTCTCCGGGCCATGAGGATGTAGCGACGCCAGTGCCAACAGGACCAATCTGCTATGGGCATATCGCGTGTTGAAATTCTGAAGCGGCAGGTGGGGGACCGGCCGATCCGGAGCATATTCGAGCAACGACTTCACCGCCGAGTACTCGTCCGGTGCCTGGTCCACTTCCAGCTTGTGCGGGTTAACAGACCTGATGGCGCGGCGCAGCACCGGGGTCTGCCCTCCTTCCCGCCCGAAGTCATGAACCCAGCCACGCCAGAGCCAACGCGCCAAAAGACGGAGTGTCCAAGGCTGCGGTTCAGGATGCAGGAAGAAGAACGTCGCCAAGACTGGCAGGGGAAACGTGTTCGGGGCGAGTAGTAGATGCTCCACACCCTCACCGCGAAGAAACTCGATGGCTTTGGCGAGCGCCTGCTCGGTTCGGTCGTACCAACTCGCCGGGTCCTCTCTCGGCCCGAACTCACCACGAAGATCTCTCGATACGTCGCCGCCTCGAATACCCAGCAGGCTCTGCACGACGCGATTCTCATCGAGAGCGCCGAACTTCAGCTTGCGCAGCGCAGCCACCACGCTGGCAGGGCTGCCCGGCTCCGTACCGCTGGCAAAAAGGGCGTGGAAAACCTGCGCGCGACTCATCGGCTTGCCGGACGAGTTCACCCGGTCAAACAGTTCTCGCAGGATTTCTTGATCCTCGCCAGTCACCACGTAAGCGGGGATCCGGTAGTCACGTATGGCGCCGCCGAGCCGGTCGGCCAGATCGTAGTCATCGGCCGCAAGGTCGTCGGCGTGCCGCCTTAGCCAGGTGAGGAGACTCCTAGTCTCCAACGCATCCCGAACAGGTATTGCACGTGGTGCGTGCACCCCCTTACGAAGGTTGACAAATTTCTGCGTCTCGAGGTCGAAGTACACCTCGAAACGTTCGTCAACACCACCCAGACCGGGAGCCAAGGAACCCGCGAGAGAGATGATTCTCTGCTGGCCGTCTACGACCCAGTATGCGTATTCGTCTTCTTCGGCCAGGATCTCAATTGGGCCAAGCGAAGCCTGACCGGCCGCAGCCTTGTGCCGCCAGAAGAGTAGTGTCCCCACCGGGAAACCCCGATAGATACTGTCGAACAGGTCGCGCACGTCTCCTGCGTCCCAGCTGAAGTCCCGTTGGAACACGGGAACCCTGATGGAGCCCTGACGCGCCAGCTGGACCAAGCTGGGGATGCTGAAACTTTCAGAGCCAGAGCGATCAAGAGGAGCCGCCGTCACCATCGTGTACGTCCCTCTCGGCTCGGCCACGGCGAGGAGATCGTGGCGGTCCTGCCAGACTACTCTGCTTCGAAGGTTCCAGGCAGGACGCCGAGACCGCGCGATACCGTGCCTAGCGCCAACCAAGACCACCTTGGCCCTCATTCGCACACGCCGGCAATGGCCAAGCTATTCGACCTAGAAGGCATCGACCGACAGTGTGGGCTTCTTCTCGTAGCTTCCTCACCGGCCTCACGGCCGCGATCGTGGCAACCCGGCCGGAGCGGTTCCTGACGTGTCCTGTCCCGGGCGGTCGTTCGGGGCCGGGTCGTCGATGTAGGCGGCGGCCTGGAGGGTGAAGAGCTCGGCGTACTGGCCGCCGAGGGCCATCAGCTCGCGGTGGGTGCCGGACTCGGTGATGCCGCCGTCCTCCAGGAAGATGATCCGATCCGCCTGCCGCACCGTGGAGAAGCGGTGCGAGATGTAGAAGGCGGTGCGGCCGGTCGCCAAGGCGCGCAGCCGGGTGAACAGGTCGTGCTCCGCGCGGGCGTCGAGGGCGGCGCTCGGCTCGTCGAGGACGAGGATCCGGGCGGCGCGCATGAAGCCGCGGGCAAGGGCGACCTTCTGCCATTCACCGCCGGAGAGGTTCACCCCGTTGCCGAACCAGCGGCCGAGCGACGTGTCGTATCCGTGCGGCAGGGCGCGGATGAAGCCGTCCGCACCGCCGTCCAGGCCGGCCTGTTCGACGCGCGACCGGTCGGACAGCGCGGCGAGCTCACCCAGGCCAATGTTCTCCGCGGCGCTGGCCTGGAATGAGACATGGTCCTGGAAGACCGCACCGATCTGGGCACGCAGCGCTTCCGCGTCCACGTCGGCGATGTCGACGCCATCGACGAGGATCCGGCCGCTGTCCGGTGTGTAGAGCCGGCACAGCAGTTTGATTAGCGTCGACTTCCCGGCGCCGTTGCGGCCGACGATCGCGATCGTCTCCCCGGCGCCGACCTCGAAGCTGACGTCGTTGAGCGCCACGACCTCCGTGCCCGGGTAGCGGAACGAGACACGCTCGAAGACGACGTGCCCGCGCAGCGGCGTCGGTAGCTGCGCCGGTGCCGGTAGCTGCGCCGGTTCCAGTAGCTGTGCCGGCCCGGGTGAGGCCCGCGGCGCCGGCACCGCGGCCGGGGCGTCGACCGGCGCCGCCTCGATCGCTGCCGATGCTGCCGATGCTGCCCCAGGCGACGCGGCCGCCAGCCGGGCCGCCCGGTCGGCGGCCAGGCGCTCCGCCTCGGTCGGCGTGGCCAGCAGGCGGTACAGGTCGTCGACGTACAGGTTGTTCTCGTACATCTGAGTGAGCGAGCCCAACATGCTCGACACGTTGCCCTGCACGCTGGAGGCGGCGGTGCCGTAGAGAGTCAGGTCGCCGAGCGTGAGCCGCCCGGCGGCGGCCTGGAGCGCGACGTAGAGATAGCTGCCCGAGCGGGCGAGCTCTGCGAGCAGGCTCCAGCCCAGCTCGGCGAGCTGGCGGCGGATGGCCAGTTCACGTAGCCGCTGGTTGTAGTTGACCGACAGCAGCCGGAATCGCTCGACCAGGTAGGGGCCCAGGTTGAAGATCCTGATTTCCTTGGCGTCGGTGTCCGTGGTCAGCACCCGCTGCAGGTATGAGATCCGCCGGTTCACCGGCGATGTCCACCTGCTACGCATGTAGGTCCACCGGCCGTAGCGGGTGTCAACGACAAAGGCGGGGATCGGCGCCACCAGCACGATGACCCCGAGTAGCGGGTTCAGGCTGATGAGTAGCCCGATCATGCTGACGAACGTCACCACCGTCTGCAGCAGCCCGAAGAACGTGGTGAGCGTGTCGAACGGCCGGGTGCCCTGCTGAGAGGCGCGCTGCAACAGGTCGTACGACTCGGACTGCTCGAAGAAGCTCAGCTCGAGCTGGCTCGCCTTCTCGACGACCATCGTCTGCACGGTGAGCGACAGCCGATCGGACAGGATGCGTTGGACGATGGACCGCGCGGCCGACAGCAGCTGGCTGAGGATGGACACCGCGAACTGGATCACGACGAGCCAGAAGACAACCTGGGTGCCGGTCAGCGTCGCCACCCGCGGGCTTCCGGGCAACGGCAGCGCCAGGACCGACTGGTCCGGCTGATGGGTCGCCCGGATCTGCACCGCCCGGACCACCGCGTCGACGAGCAGCCGCGCCGTCGACGCGGTCAGCGCGGGGAAGAGCCCGACTACAACGGTCAGTAGCGCGAGCATCACCGTCGCCGGCGCGCTCGCCCGCCAGCACAGCCGCAGCACCCGGGGAAGCCCGACCACGGTCGCGCGCGCGCCGCGGCCGGCGTCCCGCAGCCGTTCACGCCGCGGCTTCGGCGGATCCGGTGGCGGATCGGGGATGTCGACCGGCCCGGTGAGGCCGCTCGGCAGGCCGGACTCGTCCCGCTCCGGCCCGCGTCTGGCAGAACGGCGCCTACCCGGCATGCGACCCCCCTCGCGCTCCTCGACCGCCGCCGCCCGCCGGATGGCCTCCTGGCGGCACACCCGGCGAACCCGGCGAAACCCGCCCGGGCCTCGCCCAGCCGGCATCCAGCGTCTGGCGATCGAGTTGGCTCCTACCAGGACCATCGTCCTCTCCCGCGCATTCGGGACGTGCGACGTTCGCGCACGGCCGACCGCGACACCGCCGGCGGGCGGCGCCGGGCGTGGGTGCCGGTTGTGGGGGCGGACCACCGGGTACGGGCCGACGTATGCCTGCAAGGACCCGCGCGGCCCCGCGCGGACCGGACGGGGAGCCGCGCGCGAGGGCCGGCGGCCACTCGCGGCTCGTGCACCCGCCGGACCCGCTGGCCGCCGCCACGGTGCGCCGGACGCGCCCCGCAGTCGCGGGACGACCGGGCAGGCGGGGCCGGCCGCGGCGCGCGGCCAGGGCCCGGCGCCGGGTGACCTCGTCGCGGCGCACCTGGTGGGCGGTGGTTCTGCCGGCACTCACTCTGCTCGCGGTGATCCTGCTGGAGGTCAGCAACCGGACGTGGACGATCCGTGAGCTGGTGGTGATCAGCCCCATGGCCGCCGCGACGCTCGCCGGCCCGGGACTGACCGCCGTGTACGCGGTCGCCGCGCTCATCACCGCGTTCGGGCTTGGCTGGTATGACAACCTCGACACGGCCACGGCGGGCGGCTGGACGGCGCAGATCGTCCGGCTCGGCGGGGTCGCGATCGGCGGCGTGCTGGCGATCCTGGCCAGCCGGTACAACACCGGGCGGGAGACCACGCTCGCCAACGTCAGGCGCGTCGCGGAGGCAGCGCAACGGGCGATCCTCACCGACGTGCCCCCGGTGTCCCGGGAGGGCCTGCGCCTCGCGGTCCGCTACGAGAGCGCCGCCGCCGAGGCGACTGTCGGCGGCGACCTCTACGACCTGGTCGACAGCCCCTGGGGTACGAGGCTGTTGATCGGTGACGCGCGCGGCAAGGGGCTCGAGGCGGTGCGGCTGGCCAGCCGGGTCCTCGGCTGCTTCCGCGTGGTCGCCCGTGGCCGCCGGTACATCGGCGACGTCCTGCCCGACCTCGACGCCGAGGTGGCCAGTGTCGGCGGGCTCGACGACTTCGTGACCGGCATCGTCGCCGAACTCGACGGGCGCTGGCTCACCCTGTCCAACGCCGGCCATCCCGACCCGGTGCTGTGGCGGCGCGGGCGCGTCCGGCTGCTGTCACCGTCCGACCGCCAGCCGCCTCTGGGCCTCGGCGCGGGGGGCGCGAGGGCCATGGAGAACAACGCGGGCGTGGTCACCATGGCGTTGGAGCCGGGTGATCGCCTGCTGTTCTACACCGACGGGATCGCCGAGGCGCGGGAACGGCGCACCGGCGCCTTCTTCCCGCTGCTGCCCGCCGTCGAGCGCGCCCTCGGCGACGCGAGCACCCTCGAGGACGCCCTCGCGGACCTCGCCGCCACGGTCCGCGAGTGGACCGGCTCGGCCTTGGGCGACGACGTCGCCCTGCTGGCCGTGGAGGTGCCGGCCGACCCACGCCCGGTCCTTCCCAGCACCCCGGCCTTCTCGACCCACCGCCGGGTCGGCCTCGCGGCCCCTGGCCCGGCCCCGGGCGACCGTCGCCGCGAGCAGCCAAGCCTTACCGCGGCCGGCGGATCAGCGTCGGCACAGAGCCGACCAGGCAACACGTCCGACCACGACCAGACAGGACACCAACCGGACAGGACATCGAGACGACGCTGGAAAGCGGGGACGACGGAGGGGACGACGGAGATGACTCCACTCACCGATCTGGGACTGCGCCTACCCGAGCCTGTGCTCGACCATCCACCGGGTGAGACCGTCCCGGAAACCGAGTTCGTCGAGGCGGCGATGCGCTGGCACTTCGACCCGGCCACCGGCTCGCCGTTCTGGCTGCGGGCGGCGGGTGACCTAGGCTTCGACCCGCGCCGGGACGTGCACACCATCGCGGACCTGGCGAAGTTCCCCAACCTCGTGGACCTGCTGCGCGAGGTGCCGGCCTACGACCTCGTCCCCCGTGGCTACGGAGCCGATCCCGGGATCGGCGGGGTGTACGAGAGCGGTGGGACGACCGGGCCGCCCAAGCGGGTCGTCTTCCTGGATGACTGGCTCGACTGGCTGACCGGCTACAGCCTCGCCGACCTGGCCGCCCGGGGCTCCCCCACCGGCGTCGACTGGCTCGCGGTCACCCCAACCGGACCGCACATGTTCGGCGCCTTCATCGAGCGGTTCGTGCGCCGGGCCGGCAGGCTGCGGTTCACGATCGACCTCGACCCGCGGTGGGTGAAGCGCGTCATCGCCGAGGGCCACGCCGACGAGGCCGACCGGTACGCCGACCACCTCATCGACCAGGTCCGGCACGTGCTGAGGACGCAGGACATCCGCGTCATGGTCATCACGCCGCCGCTGCTGGAGCGCCTCGCCCGCCACGACGACCTCGTGGAGCTCGTCCGGGCGAAGGTCAGGATGATCGAGTGGGGCGGCGCCCACATGGACGCCGACACCCGCTCCCTGTACATGACCGAGATCTTCCCCGGCGCCGCGCTCTACGGCCGCTACGGCAGCACGATGGTCCTCGGCGCGGCGGTGGAGCGCCACGGGCTCACGGCGGACGACCCGTGCGTGTTCGACCCGCCGTCGCCCTACGTCACGTTCTCGGTCGTCGACCCGGAGACCCTCCGGCCGGTCGAGTACGGCGCCAGCGGGCAGGTGGTGATGAACCACGTGAGCCGCTCCACGCTGCTGCCGAACAACCTGGAACGCGACCTCGCCACCCGCGTCGAGCCCCTGCCAGGGTCGGCGCAGGTGGGCGACTCGGTCGCCGACGTCAGGCCGGTCGGGGTGTTCGGCGGGGAGACCGTCGTCGAGGGGGTGTACTGATGACCGGGCCGAACAGCGCCGGCGCGACCCCGCCCGCCGCCGCGAGCCGCGCCGCCACCGCCACCGCCACCAGCACCGGCACCGGCACCGGCAAGGGGCCCTCCACCGGGCCCGCCAGGGCCGCCACCGGGCAGGCGGGTCCCGCCCGTGTCACCCCCGGCACGGCCGTCAAGCCCGACTGCCTCCAGCTGGACGCGCTCGGGCCAAACGGGCCGTTCCGGTCGCGGGAGCGGCTGACGATCAACGACGTGACGGGTACGCCGATGGCCGAGCTCAGCCTGGTTCCCCGCCTCTTCGTGCACCGCGCGATGGCCGCGCTGCGCAAGGCGGAGACCATGCCGGCCGAGGAGCGGCTCGCGGCGCTGGCCCGGGCCGCCGAGGCGTTCGAGCATGGCGCGCCGGCCGGGATCCCGACCGACGAGTACACGCACCTGGTGAGCCGGATGTCCGGGATGCCGATCTCCGTGGTGCGCTCGGCCGTGAAGGGAATCGCGCGCAGCCTCACCGGCGCCGGCGACGACGCCGGGTGTGCCCGCCCGATGGCCGCCGTCGAGAGCTGGCGTGACCCGGCGACCCGCGAGGGGCGCGCGGTGTGGACCCGGCGCGCCGAGGTGTTCGCGGTCCACGCGGCCGGCAACCACCCAGGGGTGCACTCGTTGTGGCCGGAGGCGCTGGCGCTCGGCTACCGGGTCGCCGTCCGGCCGTCGCGCCGCGAGCCGCTGACCCCGTACCGGCTGATCGCCGCGCTGCGCGACGCCGGCTTCGGCGCCGACCAGGTGGTGCTGCTGCCGACCGACCACACCGTCGCCGACGACATCCTGCTGGCGGCGGACCTGTCGATGGCCTACGGCGGCGACGAGGTGGTCCACAAGTACGCCCATGACGGCACGGTCCTGCCCCAGGGGCCTGGCCGGTCGAAGATCCTCGTCTCCGGGGAGGACTGGCGGCCACACCTGGACATGATCGTCGGCTCAGTGGCCGACGAGGGCGGCACCGCGTGCGTGAACACGACCGCGGTCTACGTCGAGGGCGACCCGACGCCGCTGGCCGAGGCGCTGACCGAGCGGCTGGCCGCGATCCCGAGCCTGCCGCCGGAGGACGAGCGGGCAGTGCTGCCCACCCAGCCGGTCGAGACGGCCCGGGCGGTGGAGAAGTACCTGCTCGACCATGCCGGTGACGCCACCCCGCGCCTCGGAGGCGACGGGATCGTCGACCCGCTGCCCGGCGGCGGCGCCGTGCTGCGCCCGGCCGTCTTCCAGGTGGACCGCGCCGACGCGCCGCAGACCGGCATCGAGCTGGGGTTCCCGTGCGTCTGGGTGGCACCGTGGTCGGCGAAGGACGGTGCCGGACCGCTGCGCGACACCCTGGTGCTCACCGCGATCACCGAGGACGCCCGGCTGGTGGACCGGCTGGTCGACGACCCGTCGATCAGCAACGTCTACCTCGGCGACCACCCGACCTACTGGATGCGTCCCGACGTCCCTCACGACGGCTATCTCGGCGAGTTCCTCATGCGTACAAAGGCCGTCATCCGCGATTGAGCGCGCGAAAAGCGTCCGGCCGCCGGGCGAGAGACACCCGGCGGCCGGACAGCCGACCTGGCCACCGCCAGCGAGGGCGCGTCAGCGCAGCCCCAACCCAGCCACCTCATCGACCCGGTACAAGCCAGACCACCGTCACATACGTTGGCCCGGAACCACGTTGGGAGGGCGCTCAGCGCCCGGCAGGCGGGGCGGCGATGGACGCGCAAGCGTCCTTATCGCCGACCGCCATCCCAACCGGGCATGGGGTAGCCGGCGGTGAGGTCGCGGATCTCGCCGGCGATCTGGGCGAGGACGGCCTCGTCGTTGTCGGCGGCGGCCTTGACGGCCTGGTCGATCCAGGCGGCGATCTGGCGCATCTGCTCGGGGCCCATGCCGCGGGTGGTGACGGCGGCGGTGCCCAGGCGCAGGCCGGACGGGTCGAACGGCTTGCGGGTGTCGTACGGGACGGCGTTGTAGTTCAGCTCGATGCCGGCCCGGTCGAGCGCCTGCGCGGCGGGCTTGCCGCCGATGCCCTTGCTGGTGAGGTCGACGAGGATCAGGTGGTTGTCGGTTCCGCCGGAGACGAGGTCGAAGCCGCGCTCGGTGAGCGCCTCGGCGAGCGCCGCCGCGTTCGCGACGATCTGGTGGGCATAGGTCTTGAAGTCCGCGGTGGCCGCCTCGCGCAGCGCGACGGCGATCGCCGCGGTGGTGTGGTTGTGCGGGCCGCCCTGCAGGCCGGGGAAGACGGCCTTGTCGATCGCCGAGGCGTGGGCCGCGTCGGTCATCAGCATCGCGCCACGCGGGCCGCGCAGCGTCTTGTGGGTCGTGGTCGAGATGACCGGGGCGTGGCCGACCGGCGACGGGTGCGCGCCGCCGGCGATCAGGCCGGCGATGTGCGCGATGTCGGCGGCCAGGACCGCGCCGACCTCGCGGGCGATCTCGGCGAACGCCGGGAAGTCGATCGTGCGCGGGATCGCGGTCCCGCCGCAGAAGATGACCTTCGGGCGCTCGGCGAGCGCGAGCTGGCGGACCTCGTCCATGTCGACGCGGCCGGTGTCCTGGCGGACGGTGTAGCGCACCGAGCGGAACCACTTGCCGGTGGCGGAGACCGACCAGCCATGGGTGAGGTGGCCGCCCATCGGCAGCGCCATGCCCATCACGGTGTCGCCCGGCTGCAGGAAGGCCAGGTAGACGGCGAGGTTGGCCGGCGAGCCCGAGTAGGGCTGGACGTTGGCATGCTCGACGCCGAACAGCGACTTGGCGCGCTCGATGGCCAGCGTCTCGATCGGGTCGATGAACTGCTGGCCCTCGTAGTACCGCTTGCCGACGTAGCCCTCGGAGTACTTGTTCGTCAGGATGGTGCCCGCCGCCTCGAGAACGGCGGTGGAGACGTAGTTCTCCGACGCAATGAGGCGAATCTTCTCGTACTGCCGCTGAGCCTCGGACTCGACCAGGCTCGCGATCTCCGGGTCGGCGCTGGCCAGGTGGTTGATGGGTGGCTCGTGCATGGGGAGACCTCCAGGATGTGGCTGCCCGGCCCGTCCGCGTCCACACGTCGCCGTTAGGTCGTCCGTGTGAGCCGCCGACGGACGATCCGCGTGCGGGCAGGCGTTGTCCGCCGGTGACACCAGCTACCCGGTGTCACCTTCGGCGGCACCCAGGCGCACGGTGCCGTGCCGATTGGTCGCTCCCCGGTGGTTGATTCCACCCCAGCACGCCAGTCACGACTCGGCCCGAAGTCTAGCCGGTCACCTCCAGCGAGCGATCCACACCCGGCCCGCGCCGCGAGACGGCGGCATCGTCCGCCACGACCTGGCAGGCGGTGGCGGCGAGGTTGCCGGACGCGTGCTCGCCGGCTCGGGAGCGCAGTCCGGCCGCGCAGACGAGCCCGGCGACGCGACCAAGACGACATCAACGCACCATCTACCTGGCTATCCGTCCGGCGGGATGTGTGACAAGCGATGCCGACGGATCTCACACGCCCGCGTGCTCACGAGCTCGCCAGCCGGGACGTCGGCGGCCCGCCCGGATCCCGCCGGACCGTCCTGATCCAAGATGCGGCGGGCACCGACCGTGTCGACACTGTCCCCATCGGTCAGGCATGGGGGAGGAACGTAGACATGGTGGAGACGCTCGCGCCGCTCTCGCTCTCGTCATGGATCGACACCAAGGAGACCCTGCACCGCTACCTGCAGGTGGTCGGCAAGATCCGCCTTGCCGCGAGCCCGCGCCGCAACCACTGGTGGAACGTCCCGTTCCACTTGACTGGCCGCGGCGTGACGACCCGGCCGATGGGCCAGGTGGACGGCAACCTGATCTTCACGATCGACTTCGACTTCGTCGGCCACGAACTGCTCGTCCACGCTCTGGACGGAGAGTCGATCTCGTTCCCGCTGGCCGGGCGCTCGGTTGCGTCGTTCTACAGCCGGACGATGGACACGCTCGGGGCGATCGGCGTGAAGGTGCACATCGAGCACCCCCACCCGTTCGACCTCGCCGACTCCCGCCGCCCGTTCGAGGACGACACCGAGCACGCCGCCTACGACCCGGCGAAGGTGATGCGGTACTGGCAGACGCTCAGCCAGGTCAACCTGCTGCTGGAGGAGTTCGCCGAGGGCTTCTCCGGCAAGGTCAGCCCGGTGCACCACTTCTGGCACACGTTCGACATCGCCCACACCCGCTTCGGCGACCGCCACATCGACGAGGGCCCCGACATCGACCCGGTGACCAGGGAGGCATACTCCCGCGAGGTGATCAGCTTCGGCTTCTGGTTCGGCGACGACCAGCTACCCGAGCCGGCGTTCTACTCCTACACCGCGCCGGAGCCGCCGGGCCTCGCCGAGGACCCGCTACGCCCCGAGGGCCTGGCCACCTGGCAGCCGCGGCGCGGCAGCCACCTGGCCATCCTGCCGCTGGCCGCCCTCGAGGACAGCCCGGACCGGAAGGCCGCGGCGCTCGACTTCTACGAGAGCGCCTACCAGGCCGGCGCGCGCCGCGCCGGCTGGGACATCGACGGCCTCGCCTGCCCGCACGGCATCACCGACCCGGTGATCTGTCACCACACCGCGAGCCTCGGGAGCTAGCACCCGGGTACGGCGCCGTCAGGAGCAGACGGTGCCGGGCTTGGGCGTGACCAGGTCGATCAGGTAGCGGTTGACGGCGTTGTGGACGCAGGTGCTGGGGCCTTCGTAGGCGCCGTGGGTGTAGGAGTCCCAGGTCAGCAGGACGGCGTTCGACAGCTGCCCGGCAAGGGAGCGTGCCTCGGCGTAGGGCGTCGCCGGGTCGCCAGTGGTGCCGACCAGCAGGATCGGCGGCGAGCCCTCGGCGCGGAACGGCCCGGTGTAGCGGTCAGCGGACCGGACCGGCCAGAAGGCACACGTCATGCCGCCCAGCGCGATGGATGCTCCGAAGCGCGGGGCATCCCGGGAGAGATCGCGCACGAACCGTCGGAAGACGGCGAGGTCGGTCGGGTAGGTCTGGTCGGCACAGTTGATGGCGGTGTTCGCGTCGAAGGAGTTGTCGTACGTGCCGTCCTGGCGCCGGCCGGAGCCCTGGTCGGCGAGCGCCTGCAGCACCGAGCCGTCGTTGTAGTCGTCGGCCAGCTGCAGGGCGGCCGCGAGGATCGGCCACTGCTCCTCGCTGTAGAGCAGCTGGATCACGGCCGTGATCGCGGTGGAGTCGTCGACCGACCGAGTCTTGTCGGCGTCCTTGCCCCGCACCTTGATCGGGTGCTCCGCGAGCCGGCCGATCAGCCGGTCGTAGGCGCCCGCGGGGTCGCCGTGGCCGAAGCCGCAGTTCGGGTCGCTCGCGCAGCTGGCCAGGAATGCGTCGAAGGCCGCTTCGAAACCCAGGGCCTGCAGCCGGGTCTCCGCGAACGGATCGTTCATGGACAGCCTCGGGTCGACCACCGCGTCGAGGACCATGGCGCGGATCCGGGTCGGGAACAGCTCGGCGTAGGTGGCGCCCAGCTCCGTGCCATACGAGGCGCCGTAGGCGGTCAGCCGATCGTCACCGAGCGCGGCGCGCAGCACGTCGAGGTCGCGGGCCGCGAACTCGGTCGACAGGTACGGCAGCAGCGCCGCGCTCCAGCGCTCGCATCCCCGCGCGACCAGGCGGTCCGACGCGGCGGTGCCCTCGAAGCCGGCCAGCACCTCGTTCTCCCGGGCGGTCGCCTCCCCGGCAGGCGTTTCCGTGGCGGGCGACGAGGACGGGCCGTGAGCCGAGCTGGTGGCGCCCGAGGGAACGGCCGCGGAGGAACTCGACGAACCCGAGGAGGAGCCGTCCGACAGCCGGCCGGCCCCCGCACCGGCACCGGCACCGCCACCGGCCCGGTAGGGACCGACCGTGGAAGAACTCGAAGAACCCGAGGAGGAGCCGTCCGGCAGCCGGCCGGCCCCCTCACCGGCCCCCTCACCGGCACCCGCGCCCGCACCCGCGCCCGCGCCCGCACCGGCACCCGCACCCGCACCCGCGCCCGCACCGGCGGCCCGGTGCGGAACGACAGCGCTGTCGGACAGCTCGCTGGCCTTCTGCTGGTCGGTGAGGCACCGGACGGGCACGCTCGCGCCGACACCCCGCTGGTCGAACCCGACGATGTCGAACCGGTCGCGCACGGCCTTGTCGAACAGCTCCGGGTACGTCCGGATGGAGTCGACGCCGGAGACGCCAGGCCCGCCCTCCAGGTAGACGAGGGATCCCAGCCGCCGCGCCGGGTCCGCCGCCAGGCGGCGGATCACCGCGAGGTCGATAGTCCCCTTGCCGGGGTGCGCGTAGTCCAGCGGCACGGGCAGCGTCGCGCACTCCAGCCCCTTGCCGCACGCCGTCCACGCCGACAGCCGGTCCGTCCCGGCCGGCCGCGGCAAAGCCACCACCGCGCCGGCGGCCGACGCCGGGGCGACGAGGCCGGCCACGGACAGCGACACCAGTGCCAGCGCGCTGGTGAGGCGCGCCCGCCGCGAGCCGGCGGCCGCCGTGGCCTGCCTCCCCCCGGCGCCCGCGTGCCGGCGACCTCGGCGATGGCTTCGATGCTCGTCCCGACGCAGGCCTTGGTCCTGGTACCGCCAGGGCTGGTTCACGGGCCTCGGCCTCCGGTCGGGTTGGCGCGGCGCCGGTTGGCGCGGCGATCAGCGACGAGCCGCCAGCACGGGCGACAGATCAATCACTTTGCGTGACAGTCGCGTCGTGCTGCCTCCCCGCCGCACCCGGGCCCCAACCCTCGGCGCGGACAACCCCCCGCCTCGTGCGACCCCTCCCGGCAGGGAGTGTCTGGATCGCGTCGCCGCGGACTGGTTGGCCCGTCCTGTGCGGCTCCGAGGCAGCCGGCTGGATGCGTTTCGGGTGATGAAGCGGCAGAATCCGGACGTGGACTACCCAGCGCTGTTCCAGACGGAGGCCGAGGCGCTCCTCGCCGCCGCGGCCAAGGACCTCGACGCGCCCGTGCCCTCCTGCCCCGGCTGGGACAACCGCCGGCTGCTGAGCCACGTCGGCCGCCTGCTGGACTCGACAGTGACGCACCTTCCCCGCGGCGTCGTCGACCCGCCGCCCCGCGTCGAGCGGCCGCCGGCCGAGAACGACGCACTCGTCGAGTACTTCCGCCGTGGAGTCGCCGGCACGCTCGCCGCGTTCCGGGATCTCGACCCGGCGGCTCCGGCGTGGAACTTCACCCTCGAGCCGCAGGTCGCCGCCTTCTGGCGGCGCCGGTTGTCCCACGAGACGCAGATCCACGCCTGGGACGCGGCCGGCGCGGTCGGCGAGACCCGCGAGTTCGATCCGGTGTTCGCCGCCGACGGCGTCGACGAGGCTCTGCGCATCCTGCTGCCGGCCATCCGCGCCGCCGGCCTGTCCGCGCCCGGCGACGGAACAGCCCACATCCATCTCACGGACACGCCAGGCGAGTGGATGATCAGCCTGACCGGCGACACTGTCGACGTCACCGAGGGTCACCACAAGGGCGACGCCGGCCTCCGCGGCCCGGCCAGCCAGGTCCTGCTGGCCCTCTGGGGCCGGATCCCCTTCGACGCCCCCGGCCTGACCGCCTTCGGCGACCAGGACCTCCTGACAGCGCTGCGCCCCACCTGACGAGGCGGGACGCTCAGCGCGCCGCGGCGCCCGCCGCGAAGTTGGCCTGGATGCGCTGGAGGAGGTAGTCGCCGGCGGTGATGTCCGGGTGGCGGCCCGAGGGACTGCTGATCACGGCGTCGGTGTTGGCCTGCGCGAAGAACGCCAGGCTGTAGCGGGAGCCGTCGTACTCGCCCGCCCCGGGCAGCCGGACGCGGTGGAACGTCGACGGCAGCGCGTCGTCGCTCCACCGCATCAGCATGTCGCCGATGTTGCACGTGATGGCGTCCGCGGTGGCCGGCACCGACGTCCACCGCTCGTCGGCGGCCTCCTTGCCGGGCAGGACCTGCAGGCCGCCCTGGCCCTCCCGCTGGAACAGCAGGGTGAGGCAGTCGAAGTCGGTGTGCGCGCCGGCGCGCCAGATCCCGGGCGTGGCACGCACCTCCGGCGGCACCGGGAAGTAGTGCAGCAGCCGCAGCGTGCTCTGGTAGGTCGCGCGGGCCGGGTCGTGGGCGGCCGTGAAGAAGTCGCGCGGGAGGCCGAGACGGTCGGCGAAGCAGCCGAGCACCCGCATCGCCAGCTCCCAGCACCGGCGT
Source organism: Pseudofrankia coriaricola (assembly GCF_032027725.1). NCBI lineage: Bacteria > Bacillati > Actinomycetota > Actinomycetes > Frankiales > Frankiaceae > Pseudofrankia > Pseudofrankia coriaricola. The sequence continues at coordinate 156,958 of NZ_JASNFO010000021.1, forward strand.
TCGAACCCGAGCATCGTCGCCTGGAATCCGGCGAGGTCGTCGTCGCTGGGCCACAGCCCGTCCATGCGCGGCCGGGTGACCTGGAACGACTCCTTCTGGTCCGCCGTGCGGGTGGACGGCCGGACCTGACTCATCTTCTCCCAGCCGGCGTTCTGCCCCTTCCTGAGCGGGAACCGGCCCTTCGCCTCGTCCGGCAGCGCGAAGAACGCCTCCGTCGCGGCGAACGCCGCGTCGATCTCCTCAGGATCGATCCCGTGGTCGACGAGTTGGAAGAACCCGATGTCGGCCGCCGCCGACCACAGCTCGGCCGTGACCTCGTCCCGCCGGGCGTCGAAGTCCCGCAGCGAGATCCGCCGGATCTCCCGGTCGGTCGCCTCGGTCCCAGCCCCGCCGAGCCGGCTCTCCCTGGCCAGCTCGGTCAGCGCGTACTCGGGTGTGCTCATGGTTCTCGCTCCCCCTCGGAAGGCACGCGGAATCGGTCGCCGACGCCGGTCGACGTTGACCCACGGCGCGCCCCGTCCGCCGGTGAGGAACGGCCGATCCGGACGGGGAATCCTCGCGCGCAGTCTAGGACCGGGCCGGGCCCGGCCCGTCGCGGCGCAGGTGGCGGGCCGCGGCGGCCCGGACCGCCGTGCTCAGCCGGTCGAGCAGCGGCGAGTCGAGGCGCCAGCGCTGCCAGTGCAGAGCGATGTCGAGGTGGGCCTCGGTCAGGACGACCAGCCGGCCGGCGGCGAGGTCTTCCGCCAGCTGTGCCTCGGGCAGCATGCCCCAGCCGAGGCCGAGGCGGACCGCCGTGTGGAAGTCCGCCGTCGTGGGCACCCGGTGCGCCGCCGGGGCGCCGGTGACGCCCAGCTCGCGCAGGAGCTGGTGCTGGAGGTCGTCCTTCTCGTTGAAGACGACGAGCGGCATCCGATCCCACTGGTAACCAGCGTGGTGGCCAGCGGCGGCGAGCCGCCAGCGGCCGGCGAGTCCGGGGGTGGCCGCCGGGTGGTAGCGCAGCGTTCCGAGCGGCTCCGCCCAGCAGCCCTGGACGGCGACCGGGTCGCTGGTCACGGCGGCCAGGGCCTCGCCGCCGCGGAGCAGGTCGGCGGAGAACGCCTGGTCCTCGACGTGCAGCCGCAGCACGACGTCGTCCCAGCGGGCGGCCGTGGCGACGACGTCCGCGAACCAGGTGGCGAGCGAGTCCGCGTTGACCGCCACCGACACCTCGGCCCTGGCCGACGAGCGGCCGACCAGCGCTTCAAGCGCCTCTGCCTGCAGCAGCCTGGTCTGGCGCGCGAAACGCAGCAGCGCCTCGCCAGCGGTGGTGGGCCGGCACGGTGCCGAGCGGCGGACGAGGACCTGGCCGGCGGCTGACTCGAGCGCGCGGATCCGCTGGCTGACCGCGCTCGGCGACAGGTGCAGGTGGCGGGCGGCGGCGTCGAAGCTGCCGAGTTCGACGATCGCGACGAGGGTCGCCAGCTGCGCCGGCGGCAGCTCCAGGGACATGAAGCGATGCTAATGAATCTGAAGAATCTTTCGTTGGTCTTCAGGAGATGGACGACCTAGCGTGACGGCCGTGCTCGCCTCCGCCGTCGCCGGTCTGCTCACCGGGTTCTCATTGATCGTCGCCATCGGTGCGCAGAACGCGTTGGTCCTGCGCCAGGGGCTCGCCCGGCAGTGGGTCGGCACAGTCGTCGTGATCTGCGCGGGTTCGGACCTGGCGCTGATCGTCGCCGGCGTCGGCGGGGTCGGCGGCCTGCTGACCCGAGCCGGGCCGGTACTGGCGGCCGTCCGCTGGCTGGGCGTCGCCTTCCTACTCTGGTTCGCCGCCGGGTCGCTGCGCCGCGTCTGGCGCGCACCGTCGTCACTGCGCGTCGACGGCGGCTCCCCCGCCGACCGGGGCACCGACGCAGGCGCAGACCCAGGCGACGCCCAGGCTCAGGCGAACGGATCAGCCGGATCGGCGCGGGCCGTGGTCGCCGCGCGAACGGCCGCCTTCACCTGGCTGAACCCGCATGTCTACCTGGACACCGTGCTCGTCCTCGGCACCGTCGGCGGCAACGAGGGGACGACCGGGCGATGGTGCTTCGCCGCCGGCGCCGGCCTCGCGAGCTGCCTGTGGTTCACCGGCCTCGGCTACGGCGCGCGCCTCGCGTCCAGCGCGCTGGCCAGCCCCAGGACCTGGCGCGTCCTGGACCTCGTCATCGGCCTGACCATGCTGTACGTGACCTATCGCGTAGCTTTCCCCTGATGGGCCGGCGCCGGAGGTGGACGCCGGGGGTGGAGTGTGCCCGCGCGGCGTCTGCCCGTCGCCGGCGCGCGCCTGGGTGCTGCGAAGCTGAGCCGTGTGCCGGATGCCACGGGTGTGGAGCTGATCGACCTGACGGTGCCGATCACGTCGGGGATGCCGGTCTACCCGGGGGATCCCGAAGTGGCGGTCTCGGCGGCGCTGACGGTCGCCGACTCGGGCGTCAACGTGCGGCGGGTGCACCTGGGGTCGCAGACGGGAACCCACGTCGACGCGCCGTACCACGTCGACGACGCGCTTCCCCGGCTCGACGAGATCCCGCTCGCGCGGTTCGCCGGGCCAGCGGTCCTCCTCGACGCGCGCCGCTACGGACCAGGCGCCGAGATCGGCCCGGAGGCCATGCCCGCGGCGCTGCCCGACGGCGCCGTCGTGGTGATCGTCACCGGCTGGTCGGCGCACTGGGGAACGGACCAGTACCTGCGTCACCCGTATCTCGGCGCCGACGCGGCGCGGGCCCTCGTCGAGGCCGGCGCGCGGACGGTGGCGGTCGACGCCGCGAGCGTCGACCGCACGACCGGGCCGGACGAGGAGTTCACCCTGCCGGCCCACCAGATCCTGTGCCGTGCGGGCGCCGTCATCGCGGAGAACCTCACCGGGGCGCGGCGCCTGCTGGCGGCGCGCGACGCCGGCCACGCGATCGAGATGTTCCTGTTCCCGCTGGCGCTCGCCGGCTCGGACGGCGCCCCGATCCGGGCCGTCGCGCGGACCACGCGGCAAGGGGCCCGGGCGCCTCGTCCCTAGGCCTCGTCCCCAGGCCTCCGTCACCGTTCCGCCTCGCCGCCCCTAGGTCTGGTCGTCGGCTCCCGCGCTGTAGGCGACGACCGAGAGAAACCGGATCGGGAGGGTGGCCAGGTCCCGTGGGCCGTGGATGCCCTCGCCGTCGAGCTGGAGAGCGTCGCCCGGGCGCATGGTGTAGCTGGCCTCACCGTGGTCGTACACCATCTCCCCCTCGAGCATGTAGATCAGCTCGGTACCGGGATGCTGGAAGAGCGGGAAGGTCTCGCTGCGCTCGGTCAACGTCACCAGGTGCGCCTCCATCCGCTTGTGGGGCCCGCGCAGGCCGCCGAGCAGGGTGTAGTCGTGGCCGACCCGGGTGCCGCGGGCCACGATGCGGGCGCCGGCGCCCGCCGGGGTGAAGACGGCCTCCCGCTGGTCGTCCGCGCCGCGGAACAGCGAGGTGACCGGCACGTCGAGGGCGTCGGCGAGCCGGGCGAGCGTCGTCAGACTACAGCTGGTGTTCGCGTTCTCGATCTTCGACAGCATCGGTTTCGAGATGCCGCTGCGCGCGGCCAGCTCGGCGAGGGTGAGTCCGGCAGCCTGCCGCATCCGCCGTACCTGGGCCGCGATGACCCGCTCGAGCCGCCCCTCCTGGGGCGAGGGGGCGGCGACCTCGCGCGCGGCCGCACCGGTGTCCGGGGTGCGGGCCGCGCCGAGATCCTCGCCGTCGCGGCGCTCGGCGCCCCGGGATCGCTCCCGGGGCCCGGGGCGGATCGCGGGGCCGATCCGCGAGCTCCGGCTCACAGCAGGCCTCCCTGCCCGGGGATCCACGTCGTGCCGGCGAGCGGGACGCGTGCCATCGCGGCGGACTCGATGGTCAGCGCCACCAGGTCCTCGGGCTCCAGGTTGCGCACGTGCGACTTGCCGCAGGCGCGCGCGATCGTCTGCGCCTCCATCGTCAGCACCCGCAGGTAGTTGGCGAGCCGGCGGCCGCCCTCGGCCGGGTCGAGCCGGACGGCCAGCTCCGGGTCCTGCGTGGTGATGCCGGCCGGGTCGCGGCCGTCCTGGAAGTCGTCGTAGAAGCCGGCGGCGGAGCCGAGCGCCGCGTACTCGTCGGCGTAACGCGGGTCGTTGTCGCCCAGCGCGATGAGCGCCGCGGTACCGATCGCCACCGCGTCCGCGCCGAGTGCCATCGCCTTGGCGACGTCCGCGCCGGTACGGATGCCGCCGGAGACGACGAGCTGCACCTTGCGGTGCAGGCCGAGCTCCCGCAGCGCCTGCACCGCCTGCGGGATCGCGGCGAGCGTGGGGATGCCGACGTGCTCGATGAACACGTCCTGGGTGGCCGCGGTGCCGCCCTGCATGCCGTCGACGACGACGACGTCCGCGCCGGACGCGACCGCGAGCTTCACGTCGTAGTACGTCCGGGACGCGCCGATCTTGACGTAGATCGGCTTCTCCCAGTCGGTGATCTCACGCAGTTCCAGGATCTTGATCGCGAGGTCGTCGGGGCCGGTCCAGTCAGGGTGCCGGCAGGCGGAACGCTGGTCGATCCCGGCCGGGAGCGTACGCATCTGGGCGACCCGGTCCGAGATCTTCTGCCCGAGCAGCATGCCGCCGCCGCCGGGCTTGGCCCCCTGACCGAGCACGACCTCGATCGCGTCGGCCTTGCGCAGGTCGGTCGGGTTCATGCCGTAGCGGCTCGGCAGGTACTGGTAGACGAGGTGCTTGGACTGGCCGCGCTCCTCGGGCGTCATCCCGCCGTCGCCGGTGGTGGTGGAGGTGCCGACCTCGCTGGCCCCGCGGCCAAGGGCCTCCTTCGCCTGCGCGGACAGCGCCCCGAAGCTCATCCCGGCGATCGTCACCGGGATCGCCAGGCGCAGCGGGTACTTTGCGTTGCGGTCACCGAGCACGACATCGGTGTCACACCGCTCGCGGTAACCCTCCAGCGGGTAACGCGACATCGACGCCCCCAGAAAGAGCAGGTCGTCGAAGTGCGGCAGCCGGCGCTTGGCGCCCCCGCCGCGGATGTCGTAGACGCCGGTCATTGCGGCACGCTGGATGCCGGCGATCGTCGCCCGGTCGAAGGTGTGGGACTCCCGAAGGCCGAGCGACGCTGGGTCCGGCGGATACCCGGTCATGGAACCCTCCTCTTGGTCGGCCTGGTCGGCCTGGTCGGCCTGGCGCGGCGTCAGTAGGCGGTCGAGTTGTGCGCGGCGAAGTGGTAGAGGCGGCGGGCCGAGCCGTAGCGGCGGAACCGTCCGGGCGCGTACTCGCCGACGGGCTCGATGCCGGCGGCGGTGAGCAGCTCGGCGAGCTCGGCGAGATGCTCGGGGCGCTGCTCCTTCTCGACGCAGTCGGCGCCCAGGCCGCCGACCGCGCCGCGGACGTAGATCCGCGCCTCGTAGATCGAGTCGCCGAGGCCATCGCCGGCGTCACCGCAGACGACCAGCCGGCCAGCCTGGGCCATGAACGCGCTCATCGGGCCGATGTCGCCGCCGACGACGATGTCGATGCCCTTCATCGAGATGCCGCAGCGCATCGACGCCGAGCCCTCGATCACCAGCAGGCCGCCGTGACCGGTCGCGCCGACCGACTGCGACGCGTCGCCGCGCACCCGGACCAGCCCGGACATCATGTTCTCCGCGACGCCGGTACCGACGTTGCCATGGACGGTGATCGTGGCACCGTCATTCATCCCGGCGCAGTAGTAGCCGGCATGGCCGCGGATGTCGATCGTCAGCGGCGCGTGCACACCGGCGGCGATCGCGTGCGCGCCCTGCGGGCGCAGCACCTCGTAGGACGTAGCCGACGGGGCGTGCAGCTCGCTGTTGAGCGCGCGCACCATCGTGGCCCCGAGGTCGAAAGTGACGGTGCTCGCCGTCCCGGCCGTGGAAGCGCCAGCGCCAGCGGCACCGGCCGGGGTTCCCGCCGGATCGGACTCGCCGATCCGGAAGGGCTGGGGCGCCTCGACGGTGGCCCGGTCGCTCGGTATCTCTGCTTCGCTCCCTCGCCCGCGCGCTCCGGCCTCCTGCTCGTACCTCACAGGAGACCTCCGCGCGCGTGCTCCTCCGCTCAGCGGTGCCATGCGTAGACCCTCTCCGGCTCGGGCTCGTAGATCCGGGCGGTGTCGATGCCGGGCAGGTCCGCGAGGGCCCTGAACTCCGAGGCCATCGCGACCCAGGCGTCGGTCTCGGCGATGATCGCCGGCTTGCACGCGATGGCGTCGCGCACGACGGCGAACCCGTCGTTACTGGTGACGAGCAACGTGTAGAAGCCGTCGAACCGCTCGCACAGCAGTCGCAGCGCCTTGTCCAGGTCGACGCCCTCGGCGAGCCTCGCGGCGACGAACCGGGCGCCGACCTCGGAGTCGTTCTCCGAGTCGAACCGGACGCCCTCGGCCTCGAGCTCCCGGCGGATCGTCGCGTGGTTGGCGAACGAGCCGTTGTGGACGAGGCACTGGTCGGGGCCGACCGAGAACGGGTGGCAGCCCGCCGGGACGACAGCCGACTCTGTCGCCATCCGGGTGTGCGCGAGGCCCTGCCAGCCCCACGCGTTCGCCAGGTCGTAGGTGACGGCCAGGTCCCGGGGGTTTCCGACGTCCTTGTATACGGTCAGGTCCAGGCCGGAGCCGACGACCAGCGCGCCGGGCGCCGACCGGCGGACCGCGTCGACCAACGTGTCGACGGCGACCGGCGCCGCGATCACGGTGGTGGCGCCCGCGGCGGTCACCAGCGGGTCGGGCCCGCCCGACAACGCCGCCCGCACGGCGGCCGAGAGCTCAGCCCTGGCCGCGTCCAACGCGGCACCGGCCGCCGACACGGCGCCGGTCGCCGGCACCGCACCGACTGCGGGCGTGGCGCCGGTCGCAGGCGTGGCGCCGGTCGCCGGCAGCAGCACGGACACGGCGGCGTGGCCCTCCGGGCAGCGGCGCTGGTCGCCGTAGACGGCGACGCCGGCCGAGTCAGGTCCGCGCTCGGCGACCTGGCACAACATGGTCTCCAACAGGCGCCCGAGCTGGGGATACAGCTCGGGGTCGCGCAGGTGGAGCCCGACTATCCCGCACACGGGCCTGATCTCCTTTCGGGAAATGCGGCGAGCAAGGGGATACGGCGAAGGGTCAGAAGGTTGTAAAGGTCAGAAGGCTGTGAGGTAGCGGTCGTGCTCCCAGGGGCCGACGCCCGCGTGCCATTCGAAGAACTCGTCGCGCTTGAGCGCGGCGAAGTAGTCGGCCACCCCCGGCCCGGCGGCGTCCAGACCGGCGGCGACGACCGGGTCAGCGCCCAGCGCCTCCACCGCGTGCAGCAGCGTCGGCGGCAGCTCGGACCTCGCCGGCTCGCCCGCGACGGCGCCGGAACTGGGACCCGGGCCGGGGCCGCCCGGGTCGAGCGCGCGCTCGATGCCGTCGAGGCCGGCGGCGAGCGCCGCCGTCATCGCCAGGTACGGGTTGGCCGAGCCGTCCCCGCCGCGCAGCTCGATCCGGTTGCGGTCGGGGATGCGCACGTAGTGAGTGCGGTCGTTGCCGCCGTAGGTCGCGCGGCTGGGCGACCAGGTCGCGCCCGAACGGGTCGACGTCGCGCCGGTGCGCTTGTAGGAGTTGACGGTCGGCGCGAGCACCGCCTGCAGGGCGGGCGCGTGCTCGAGGATGCCGGCGAGGAAACGGCGCGCGACGTCGGACAGCCCGAACGGCGCGGCTGCGTCCCCGGCGGGGAACAGCGGCGTGCGGTCATGCCACAGCGACAGGTGCAGGTGCAGGCCGGAGCCGGTCCGGTCGGCGAACGGCTTGGGCATGTAGGTCGCGGTCATGCCGCGGCGCTCGGCCAGCACGGAGATCAGGTAGCGGGCGGTGATCACCCGGTCGGCGGTGGTCAGCGCGTCGGCGTAGGCGAAGTTCTGCTCGAACTGGCCGTTCGCGTCCTCGTGGTCGTTGGCGTAGTTCGCCCAGCCGAGCGCGTTCATCGCCGTCGACACCTCGGTGAGGTGGTCGTACATCCGGGTCAGGCCGCGGGCGTCATAGCAGGGGCGGGGCGCGACGTCCCGCGGGTCCGCGAGCCCGAGCGCACCGTCCGGGCCACGGGTGACCAGGAAGTACTCGATCTCGGCGCCGGCGAACAGCTCCAGGCGCCGGCTCGTCGCCGCCGCGAGCTGAGCCTTGAGGATCACCCGCGGCGCGAAGTGCCAGGGCACGCCTTCGACGTGCGGGTCGCAGTGCACCAGCGCGAGGCCCTCCTTGACCCAGGGCAACGGGGTGTAGCTCGCCGGGTCGGGGATGGCGATCAGGTCGGGGTCCGACGGCACCTGGCCTATCGCGCCCACCGCGTAGCCGGCGAACCCGACGCCGTCGGCCAGCAGTTCGTCGACAGCCTCGATCGGCACGAGCTTCGCGCACGGCTTGCCGACGAGGTCGACGAACATCGCGAGGATGAACCTCACTCCGTCCTGGCGGGCCCGGGCGGCGAGATCCAGCCCCGCCGCCACGGCTGGGACGGGGTCGGTGCGGGGGGCACTTTCGTCGATCGTCACGTCAGGCTCCACTGGCTCGGAAGGGGTCCGGGCGACGGCGCGTCGACGCTCGCTCCCCTGCCGCCGACTCGCACCCTAACGGGAAACAAGGTATCGGGGTAGGAAACAAGACAGGTTACGCGAGCGTGACGATTCGTGACATACACATGACCGCACCGGCATGCTCGACGATGGAGCCGGTCAGAGCCGCACCGCCGCCGCCAGTCGCACCGCGCAAGCCGGGCCGGGCCGGGCCACGTCGAGCCGGGCGGCGCCACACCAGCCCCGGTCGTCAGCAACGCGCGGCGTCAGTCGCGCGGCCGCCTCAGCCGTGAAGGAGCCAGATGTCCCTCAGGCGGATCGTGCTTGCCTCCGGGTCGCCGCGGCGACGCGAGCTGCTCGCCGGCATGGGCGTGGCCTTCGAGGTCGTGACCAGCAACGTCGACGAGAACGTCGAGACCTTTGCCGGCCCGGAGGACTTCGCGCTTCAGCTGGCCCGGCGCAAGGCACGGGCGGTGGCGGGATGCGTGGGCGACGCGCTGGTCATCGGCGGTGACACGGTCGTCGAGCTGGACGGGCGAATCTTCGGCAAGCCCGCCGACCAGGACGAGGCGGTCGAGATGATCAGCCGGCTCGACGGCCGGACGCACCGGGTCGTGACGGGGCTCGCCGTGGTAGACGCGGCCACGGGCGAGCACCGGGAAGGCGCGGCGACGACCACCGTAACGATGCGCCCGCTCGGCGAGGACGAGATCCGCGAGTATGCCGCCTCGGGCGAACCGTTCGGCAAGGCCGGCGCCTACGCGATCCAGGGCCTGGGCGGGCGCCTGGTGGCAGGCGTCGAAGGCGACCTCGACAACGTCATCGGCCTGCCCACGGCCACCCTGCGCCGCCTCCTGGCCGCCTTCGGCGTCATTGCCTAGCACCACCGACCCGTCCCGGACCTGGGTACTCTTCCCACGGCCGCCGATCAACACCCAACTCCGCGGCGCCTACTCTCCGCGATTGACCGCGCACGGCTGTGCGGGCCGCTGACCGAGCCACCGCCGCCGGTGAGGATGAAAGCCTCACCCCGCCACGCCCACGGACAGGTGCCATCTCCGCCAGACGCCAGCTCAATCCCGATCTGTGGTGCCTCAGCCACTCCATAGGCTTCTCAGGTAACACAGTCCGTACCCCGTCGGGTGAACTGTGTCGGATAGGCCTGCCTATGGACGTGCTCAGATGCCACGGATCGAGTCTCGGTCGGCGACCCAGGACTCGATCATGATGCGGGCGATCGACGAGTGGCCGGGCAGGAGCAGCTGGCCGTCGCCGCCGCCGCGCCAGTCGCCCCGTTCCAGCGCCTCGTCGAGGTCGCGGCGATGCACCCACATCGCTTCGGCGATCTCGTTGTCGTCCAGCCTGATCGGCTGGGACGGGTCCGCGGCGGCGTGGAAGGCGAGCATGAGGGAGCGCGGGAACGGCCAGGCCTGGCTTCCCAGGTAGCTGACGTCTGTGACGTCGATGCCGACCTCCTCGTTGATCTCCCGTACCACGCACGCCTCGAGGGACTCCCCGGCCTCGACGAAGCCCGCGAGCACCGAGAACCGCCCCGCCGGCCACGTCCTCTGCCGGCCGAGCAGGACCTGGTCGGCGCCGTCATGAACCAGGCAGATGATCGCCGGGTCCATACGGGGAAACTCCTCGTGTTCCTTGGCGGCACACACCCGCGCCCAGCCGGCCTTCGTCGGCCGGGTCGGCGAGCCGTCGCGGGCACAGTACCGGGCGCGGTCGTGCCAGGTCAGCAGCGAGACCGCGGTCGTGAACAGAGCGGCGTCGAGTCCGGGCAGCTCGCCGCCGACGGTGGCGAGGTTCAGCCAGCGCGCTTTCGCCACCTCCTCGGCGCGGTCGGCGCGGTCGGCGCGCAACGCCCAGTAGACGGTCCCGTCAGCCTCGCCGAGCAGCACGGCGTCGGTCGACGGGGACGCCGCGACGCTCACCCCGGAACGGGTCACCAGCCGCGCCACGGCATCGGCATCGGCGGGCGGTGACGCTTCGGGCGCACCACCGATCTCCTCGGGCCGCTGGGCGCGTGGCCGGGCCGGTAGCGCGATCGTCGAGCGTCCCTCGTCGTCGAGGATGACAACCCGCGCCGTCGCCCAGCTCTCCTGTTGGCGCCCTATGTCCAGCCGGAACAGTTCCTCCCGCAGGACAGTGGCGCTTGCCAGCGCGGGCGGCCTGACCAGCCCAAATCCACTCACGCCCGCATCTTCCCTCGCCGTGGCTGTCTCCCGCCGCCGGGCTGTCAGTCCGCGCCGGCGGCCGAGCCTCCGACCACGCGAGGCCTCCGACCACGCGGGGTCGCGCCATTGCGGTGAGAAGGCCCTGACGATCCCTTGCCGGGCCGGCAGAGAAGCCCGTCGAAGCCCGTCGGCCGGCTCCTCGGCCCTGCCGGCCCTACCCGCGAGGCTGTGGAGCCAACGGGCGGTCGCCGGACGCGGCGGCGGCCCGTGGGGAAGCCGGATCGGCGAGATGCCTCAGGATGTCGGCGCCGACCGCGGCGGGTGCCTGGAAGGGGCCGAAGTGCCCCAGGTGCTCGTGCACACGCAGCGTGGCCCGCGGCAGCGCGGCGGCGAGGCCCGGGCCGAACGAGGCCGGCGGCCGGATCGCCGGCCGCTCGTCGCGGTTCGCGGCTCACAGGCCACGGGTCTCGGGTCTCGGCCGCCGGGTCACGGGTCACGGCCGCCGGGTTGCGCCCGCCACCCGCGCGCGCATCGGCCGCATGTAGCCGGGCAGGATCGGGTCTGTGGCTGAGCCCCGACGCCGCGCCCGCGCGCACGGCTTCCCCTTCGACGGCACGCCAGGCCCACTGAACGCGATCACCGACGTCCCCGGCGTCGAGGTGGGCTACGTGACACTCATCAGCGGCGAGGGGCCCCTGCGGACCGGCGCGGGGCCGGTCCGGACCGGCGTCACCGCGATCCTGCCGGCCGGGCGCGGGGGCATCGGCTCGGCGGTCGCCGCCGGGGTCCACGCGTTCAATGCCAACGGTGAGATGACGGGCGCCGCGTGGCTGCGGGAGACCGGCAGCCTGGCGATGCCGATCCTCATCACGAACACCCACGCCGTTGGCCCGTGCCACCGGGGCGTCATCGACTGGGTGGTCGCCAACCGGCCGGACCTGGCCCGCGGCTGGCTGCTGCCGGTGGTCGCGGAGACCTGGGACGGCTACCTGAACGACATCAACGGCAGCCACGTGACAGCGGCCCACGCCGTCGCCGCGATCGACGCCGCCACCGGCGGGCCGGTCGCCGAAGGCGCCGTCGGCGGCGGCACCGGGATGATGTGCTACGGCTTCAAGGGCGGCAGTGGCACCGCCTCCCGGGTCGTGAGCCATGGCCCCGACGGCTATGTGGTCGCCGCGTTCGTCCAGGCGAACTTCGGCCGCCGCGACGAGCTGCGCGTCGCCGGCATCCCGGTCGGCCGCCCGCTCAGCGGCGACAGCGGCGACAGCGGCGACAGCGGCGACAGCGGCGACGGTGCGGTCCCCTCGGACGGCACGAACGGCGCGGGCGCGAGCGGCGCGGGCGGCTGGGACGGTGACTGGTCGGCGCCGCCCGGTGCCGGCAGCGCCATCGTGGTGCTCGCGACCGACGCGCCACTGCTGCCCGGCCAGTGCGAGTCGCTCGCCCGCCGGGCGCCCATGGGCATCGCGCGCACCGGGACTACCGGCTCGCACTTCTCCGGCGACCTCGTCATCGCCTTCTCGAGCGCGAACGCCGGCGCGCTCACCAGCCGGTTCCCCGGCGGGGAGCCGACCGCCGACGACTACGCCACGCTGCGCTTCATCCCCTGGGGATGGATGGACCGCTTCTACGAGGCGGCGGTCCAGGCGGTCGAGGAAGCCGTCATCAACGTCCTGACCACCGCCGCGTCCATGACCGGCCGTGACGACCACCGCGCCGCCGCTCTCCCCACCGCCCGCGTCGTCGAACTCCTCGCCAGCCACCCCAGTTGATCGCCGCCTGACCGCACCCCACGCAGATCGCGCGACCACGTGGCAGCCGACGGCCGCTTGATCGCCGCCCGTGCCCTCCGGTGGATGTCATCCAGTCCCGTTCACGACCGCCCAAGGGCAGAAACCGCGATCAGGCGACCGACGGGCGGGGCGGGGCGGGGCTTCAGGGGACTTCAGTGGCGCGGCTCGGCAGCGAGATGCCGGCGGCTGCCGGATACGGGGCAAACGGGGATGATCGGCGCGTTATTTGACCCCGACGTCGAAGTTACGGGAGGTTGGGTGGGCCGGGAGGAGGTCGCCATGGTCGAGGTGGAGCAGGGGTCCGACACGCCTCAGATAGATCTGTTCGAGGCGATGCGGACGGCGCGCTCGCTGCGGCGCTTCCGGCCGGACCCGGTGCCGGACGAGGTGCTGGCCCGATGTCTGCAGGCGGCCACCTGGGCGCCGAGCGGTTCCAACGCGCAGGGCTGGCGTTTCATCGTCCTGCGCTCGCCGGAGGCCCGAGCGATCCTGGGCCCGGCGTTCCGCGCCGGCTGGGACTGGGTCTGCACCAGCATCTACGGCTACGAGCCGCGCCCCGCGGACGACGACAACTCCCATCAGGCCCGGCTGACCCGCACGATGCTGCACCTCGTCGACGACTTCGAGAACGTGCCGGCCTACGTGCTGTTCTGCCACCGGCTGACGGGCTTCGTCGACGAGTTCCTGGAGGCGGGCTCGATCTTTCCCGCGATGCAGAACTTCCTGCTCGCCGCCCGCGCCCACGGGCTCGGCACCGTTCCCAGCACCTGGTTCACCTTCGGCGAGGACAAGCTGCGTTCCTACGTCGGCATCCCGGACGGGTGGCGGATCGCCTCCCTGGTCGCCGTCGGCTGGCCGGAGGGCCACCACGGCCCGGTCCGCCGCAAGCCCCTGAACAAGGTCACCGCCCTCGACACCTGGGACAACCCTTTCTTTCCCGCCAAGAGCTGACCCGCGGAGACTCAGCCGAACTTGCCGGAGATATAGTCCTCCGTCCGCTGATCGGATGGCGTGCTGAAGATCTTCGCCGTCCGGTCAAACTCCACCATCAGACCCGAGCGCCGGCCGGTCGCGTCGTCGACCTCGGTGGTGAAGAACGCGGTTCGGTCGGAGATCCGGGCCGCCTGCTGCATGTTGTGCGTGACGATGATGATGGTGTACTCGTCGGCCAGCTCAGTCATCATGTACTCGATCTTGGCGGTGGAGATCGGGTCGAGGGCTGAGCACGGCTCGTCCATGAGGACGACGTCGGGCCGCACCGCGATGGTCCGGGCGATGCAGAGCCGCTGCTGCTGCCCCCCGGACAGGCCGAACGCGTGCTGGCGGAGTTTGTCCTTCACCTCGTCCCAGAGTGCGGCGCTGGTGAGCGCCTCCTCGACCACGTCGTCCATGTTCGGCACCTTCATGCCGGTCACCCGCGGGCCGTAGGCGACGTTGTCGTAGATCGATTTCGGGAACGGGTTCGGCTTCTGGAACACCATCCCGATCCGGCGGCGAACAGTGATCGGGTCGACCCGCGGCCCGTAGAGATCCTGACCGCGGTAGCTGACCGAGCCGGTGAGACGGGCTCCCGGGATGAGATCGTTCATCCGGTTGAAGGCACGCAGCGCCGTGCTCTTGCCACAGCCGGACGGCCCGATCAGCGCCGTGATCTCCCGCCGGCCGAACTGTACGGTCAGGCCACCGACCGCGCAGAAACTGCCGTAGTAGATGGCCACGTCGGCGACATTGATGACGATCTCCTCCGGCGCGTCCGGCACCGTGCGGCCAGTCGCTCGCGGGATTCTCCCCGCCAGGGGGGGCGCCTCCGCCGCGGCCGGCCGGTCCTGGTCGGCGAGCTCGTGCGAGGGATCCGCCATCGGTTCATCTGCATCGGACACGGTCGACGTCCTCAGCAAGCGCATGGGGGGATGAGGTCGGGTTCGAGGCGGCGCGTTCACCAGGTCCGCCGGTAGTGGTTCCGGATCAGGATGGCGATGCTGTTCATCACCAGCAGCAGCGCGAGCAGCACCACGATCGCCGCCGCGGCCAGGGTCCTGAACTCCTCCTGCGGGCGGGAAACCCAGTTGAAGATCTGGATCGGCAGAACGGTGAACCTGCTGTCCAGGCCGGTCGGGGTGAACGTGACGTAGGCCAGGCCGCCGAGAAGCAGCAGCGGCGCCGCCTCACCGATCGCCCGGGACAACGCGAGGATGATCCCGGTGGCGATCCCCGGGACAGCCAACGGCAACGTATGGCGCCACACCGTCTGCTGCTCGGTCGCGCCGAGCGCGAGGGAGGCATCCCGGATGGAGCTGGGGATGGCCCGCATCGCCTCCCTCGACACGATGATGACGACGGGCAGGACCAGCAGGGTGAGCGTCAGGGCGGCGGTGAGCACGGTCTGCCCGAGATGCGCCGCCCGCGCGAGCAGGCCCAGCCCGAGGATGCCGTAGACGATCGACGGCACCGCCGCGAGGTTCTGGATGTTGACCTCGATCATCCGGTTGTACCAGCGCCGCGGGTCGGCGAACACCTCCATGTAGATGGCCGCAGCCACGCCGAGCGGGATCGTGAACAGCGCGGTGGCCCCGATCACCCAGATCGATCCGATGATCGCGGACCGCGCGCCCGCCAGCGCCGGCAGGCTGGCCGGGAACTGGGTCAGCAGGTCCAGGTTGAGCCGGGGCAGGGCGTCGACGAAGACCTGCACGAGCAGGGTGCCCAGTGCGGCGATGGCGACACCGATGCTGAAGAACATGGCCAGCCGGAACGTCGCATCGCGGATCGATCCGCGGACGGTCTCGATCTGGTATTCGACCGACCGCCCAGGGGGTTCGACTTCCGCGGTCATTCGTACACCTCCCGGTACCGGCGCACCAGCCGGATACTCACGATGTTCATGATCAAGGTGATGACGAAAAGCAGTGATCCGACCGCGAAGAGCGTCTGGTAGCCGATACTGCCGGTCGGCTGGTCGCCCAGCGCGGCCGCCGCGATGAACGCGGTCATGGTCTGCATCGGCTCGGTCGGGTCGAGACTGAGGTTGGCCGTACCGCCCGCCGCCACGGCGACAATCATGGTCTCGCCGACCGCCCGCGACACCGCCAGCATGGTCGCCGCGATGATGCCGGACAGCGCGGCCGGGATCGTGACCCGCGTGGTGACCTGCCGCGCGGTGCTGCCCAGCGCCCGCGCTCCCGCGCGCAGGTCGTCGGGCACCGCGCTCATCGCGTCCTCGGACAACGACGCGACGGTCGGAATGATCATGATTCCCATCACGAGCCCGGCCGAGAGCGCGTTGTAGATCTGCGGGCCCTTGCCGGGCAGGATCCAGATGTCGCGCAGCAACGGGGTGAGGAATGTCAACGCGAAGAATCCGTACACGACCGTCGGAACCCCGGCAAGGATCTCCAACAGCGGCTTGAAGATCTTCCGGGTCCGCCGGCCGGCATACTCGGACAGGTAGGCGGCGCAGCCCAGGCCCAACGGAAGCGCCACGAGCAGCGCCCAGAACGTGGTGACCGCGGTGGCGGTGACCAGCGGCAGCACCCCGAAATGAGGGCTCGCGAACAGCGGTGTCCACTCCGTGCCGGTCAGGAACTCGACCGGGCTGACCCGGGTGAAGAACTGCACCGTGGGCACGGCCAGCGCCACCACGATCCCGATGGTGGTGGCCACCGACAGCAGCGCCGCCGCCATCAGCACCCGCCGGACCAGTCCCTCCCGCAGCCGCCGGGAGGACCAGCCGATCCCGGTCGCCATGGAGACGTCGAAGTCGTGCGGGTCCGCGGCCATGTCAGGACCGCCCCGGTGCCGGTGTGGACGGCCGGCCCGACGCGACCACGTCGGCGAGGGCCTTCTGGTTGACGGCGACCTGCGCCGACGTCAGCGGGATGAACAGCGCCTGTCGCGCGATCGCGGTCGAGTTCTCGACGTAGTAGTCCACGAAGTCGACGAGCGCCGGCCGCGCGAGCGACGTCCTTTTGACGTAGATGAACAGGGGCCGCGCCAGTGGCCGGTAGCTGCCGTCCTGCACGGACCCGACGCTCGGCGCCACGCATCCGTCTCCGTCGTCGACCGCGAGAGCTCTCAGCCGATCGGTGTTCTCCTCGAAGTAGCCGTACCCGATGTACCCGAGCCCGCCCCGGCTGCCCTCCACCCCGGCGATGATCACGTTGTCGTCCTCGGATGCCTGGTAGTCCGTGCGGCTCCTGCCACCCTTGCCGTTGATCGCGCTCGTGAAGTAGTCGAACGTGCCGGAGTCGGTGCCCGGGCCGAAGAGCAGCAGCGGTTCGTCCGGAAACTTCGGGTCGACCTGGTTCCAGTTCTCGATCGGCGAGCGCACGTCCCAGATCCGCCGCAGCTGCGCGGCCGTGAGGCACGTCGCCCAGGCGTTCTCCTTGTTCACGATGACCGTGACCGCGTCGTTCGCCACCTGGAAGTCGACGTAGTCGATGCCGGCGCGCGTGCAGGCCTCCCGCTCCGCCTGCGTGATCGACCTGGACGCGTCGGAGATGTCGGTCTCGCCCCGGCAGAACTTCTCGAACCCTCCTCCGGTGCCAGAGGTCCCAACCGTGATCTGGATGCCCGGGTTGTGCTCGCGGAAGAGGTCGGCCGCCGCCTCGGTCAGCGGCGCGACCGTGCTGGAGCCGTCGATGCCGATGCTCTTGGCGGTCTGACCCGACCCACCGCACCCGCCGCCGGTCGACACGGCGGTGACGACGACCGCGACGACAGCCGTGCTCAGGCGGGACTGGCTACTCGCGCGGGACCGCCCCGCCGGCCGACCCGGGAGCAGGATCATCGTGGCTCCCCCGCCCTGTCACGGGAGGGCGCCGAACCATCCGCCGCCGACCGCCCTGGCGAGGACACCTCCGGCGAGAGCGGTCCCGGCGGGAGCGGTCCCGACGAGGACGGCGCGGCACAGCACGCGCCGCGGGCCACGGCGGGCGCGACGCCGCGGCCCGGCTGCCCGCCCCCAGGGCGCCGCCGCCTCGTCCGAAGCGCCCGCGCCACCCGCACCGCCCACCGGCCGAGCCGGACAAGCACATAGATCATCCCGGCCGCCGGCAACGCGACCAGCACCATGCCGACGGCCCCAGCGAGCGCCGTGACCAGTTCCCCGCCAGCCAGGGCCCGACTCGCCCGGCCGAACTGGTCGCGCACCGCCACGGCCGTCCGGGGCAGCACGAAAGGCGCGTAGACCACCAACATGACGATGTTCACGGCAAGCATCGGCGCGGCGCACAGCGCCCACGCAGTCACCATGAGCCGGGCCCGCCGGGTCAACCCGGCCAGCCGCGGATCCAGCGCCGATCCCGTGTCCACCCGAGCCCGCCGCCGAGACGGGAACACCAGCGCCGCCGCACGCCCGGCCGACCGCACAGCCGGACCCATGCGACTGAACAGGTCCGGCACCCCAACGAGATCACTGACAATGTAGTAGCCGTCAAACCGGACGAACGGCGCGAGCTGCCGCAACGCGTCCACGTGGACGAGGACCACCGCCGTCACCAACACCTCGGCCCGGGTGAAAGCAAAGGTCCCGATCACCAGCAGCGCGAACAGCCCATTGAAGTAGATCCCCCCCAGGTCGGTGCGCAGCCGCCCCCAACGGCTCAACCGATAGGAGTCAGTGACATCAGTGAAGAAGGCCGGCCAGACGAGATACATACCGACACCGATCACCCCCGGCCGCGCGCCGCCGTAACGGCAGGCCGCCGCATGACCACACTCATGAACCAGCGCACCGACGAGCGTGAGGCCGACTAGCACCAGGATCATCGACGGAGTGGCCAGCACCATCGCGGCGCTGTCCCGCACGCTGTGCCGACCAAACAACCAGACATCGGCGGCCAGCAACACAGCCAGCAACACAGCCACGACCACTGGCCGGAAGAACACCGCGAACACCCCGCTGATCCGGTGCACGACCGACGCGGGCAGCAGAGTACGCCGACCAGCGAGCGTGAACAGCGACCCCGCCCGCGGCGCCGGCGTCACACCAGTCGGGGCAGCGATCAGGCCGAGCGGCATGAGCTGATGAGTCAACAGATATACGACGTCGGCGCCGCTCACCACGCGGCCGCAGCGCCGCCCGACGTAGTCAGCGATCGCGGCGACATCGCGGGTACCGTCCGCGGCCTCGACGATCCCCGCAAGCAGCTCGGTGAGTGCCGCGACCTGACCATCAGCACGACGCGCCAAAAAAACAGGACGCGCCAAACCCGACCCGGCGAACTCGCCGAGCAACGCCAAGCCGTCAGCCCGGCTGGGGCGGACGGGCAGCTCGACGCCACTCGGCTCGACGGCGCCCGGCCCAGCACCACGTGGCTCAACGCGGGCCAACGCGACGCGGCCGGGCGCCCCGGTATCGTCCGGCAACTGGATGGGACTAGGGGCGGGGGCCTGAGGGGCCTGCGTCCGCACTGGCCACGCGGGCTCCGTCATCGAACGTCCCCTCCCTTTCGGCGCCTCCTCTCGGGGGCCTCATCGATCTACCTGGCCAGCCGCCCCGCAGAGCCGGCCGCCCCGCCGAGGGCAGGCGTACCGCGTGCGCCGCACCTGGCTGGCATGCCGCCTCGGCGTCAGGCCGCCAAGATCCTGGATCATCACGCCGATCCACATGGGACTGGCGCATCCACCCGGCACATCCATGCCGCGGCGGGCTCGACGCCGGCCCGCGGCGGCCCTAGCCCTTGTCGAGCCCATCGCCGACCTTTGGGTCGGCCGTCGACCCATCGTCGGCGTGGTGCCCAAAGCCGAGAAAGTCGAGAAAGTCGAGGTCTGACTTCTGGACTATGATGTTGATACTCGGTGCCAGCGTGAGCACGATCGGCATGAAGCCGCCATTGACCTGTGATTCTGCATGGGCGTCGATCGCCCCGTTGCTCGACCACGGAGAGCCGACCGGGAAGTTAGTGGGGTCGAACTCCTTCCGGCCGATCTCGACCGCTGCCAGGGTGGTCCGATCAGGAAGGAGCTCCACCCTTTCCTGGACAGTTCCGGTCGCTCGTCCCGTCACTTCGCGCTGGCGTCGCTCATTTTCCATCTCCCAGTTCGGTGCTTCCACGACCTCTTTCAGCGTGGATGCTAGCCGTACTGGGAGGCGGCTCAGAGTATTTCCGCGGGGGCGTCGCCGCGGCCAGAAAAAACGTCGGTCCCATTCGATGCGCAGCCCTGGAACGAAAGATCCGGCCGGCCGGCGGACGAATTCAGCCCGCCCGGTCCACGACTCGGGGATCCCTCGAAGAATGTCGGGAAACGCGGCCGACGACGGCTGGAAAAGCGGCTCGAGCGGGCGGAGCGACAGACGGAGGAAGCCTGCGCCCGCCGCGGTTCCGCCCGCCCGATGGTTACCACTTGTCGATGAAGCTCTGGCTGTTGACGATCGACTGGATGAGCGAACCATTGCCATTGACCGTCTGCGACTCCGCGTGGTTGTCGAGAGCGGCGTTGTTACTACCCGGCGAGTTGACCGCGTAGTTCTGCGGGTCGAACTCCTGCCGGTTGTACTCGATCGCCGCCAGCGTCATGCGTTCGGGCAGCAGCTCGGCCTGCTCCGCCGCCAGCCCGGCGATATCTATTCCTGGGCGAGCCGTTCCCACCAGGTCAATTCCCACACCATCCCCCATGGCTCGTTCCCGTTTCCGTCTCCCGGACGCCACCCGCGATGACGTATCCTCGGGATACCAGTCGGTGGCTTACGAAGGGTTGTGACACGCGAACATTCGGCCGGCGGTGCAGGCTTCACGGCTGAGGCCAGCTGAGTCAGTTCAGTACCGAGCGGGACCTTCATCGCCCGCCGCATCCGGTAGGTACATCTGAACCCTAGGACGGTCCATGACGGACCGCAACGCGATGTTGACCGTCGCGATAGTGCGATGTTGACCGTCGCGATATCGAACGCCTCGGCAGGCGTATCAGGCGCCGCTCGGCTGCGCCCGGAATGCGAGCACCGTCGCGACCAGCGTGGCGGCGGCGGCTATGGTCCAGCCGACCGGCCCAAGCGGCGTACAGCCGAAGAACTGGCTGATCCCCGGCGTCTGGACAACCACGGCCAGGACGACCACGGAGGCGGCCGTCGTCAGCAGCAGCCCCCCGCGGAGACGGCCGACCAACAGGGTCTGGCTGAGCTGCGAGCCGACGAGGGCGACAAGGCCGACCGTGTCCGCGTGCCGGCGCCGGCCGGTCAGCCGCGCGGCGAGCCACCCGGCGCCAGCCGCGCCGGCCGTGGCGGTCGCCCGGACCGCGATCTCCCGGTTCAGCGCGGCGCCGAGGGAACGTTCGGGACCTTCCCGCAGGAGTCCGCCAGCTTCCGCCCGGTCCGGTTCGCGCAGCGCGACGGCCAACGCCGGCGCGAGATCGGTGAGCAGGTTCACCAGCAACAGCTGACGCGCCGACAGCGGAGAACGTCCCGTCGCGACCGAACCGAGCAGTGTGAAGGCGATCTCGCCGAGGTTCCCGCCCACCAGGATGCCCATCGCCTTGCGGACAGACCCCCACATCGACCTGCCTTCGATGAGCACCTCGATGATCGTCTCGATGCGGTCGTCGGTCACGACGACGTCGGCGGCCGCGCGGGCCGCCGGGGTGCCCCGCTTTCCCAGCGCGATCCCCACGTCGGCGAGTCGGATCGCGGGCGCGTCGTTGGCCCCGTCCCCCGTCATCGCGACCGTCTTTCCCAGTCGCTGGTACGCCTCCACCACCCGCGTCTTGTGCGCGGGGGTGCCGCGCGCGACGACGGTCACCCGGGGCAGCAGCGCGTCGAGCTCCCCGTCGTCGAACTCGTCCAGCTCCGCGCCGGTCACCAGGATCTCGTCGCCACCGAGCAGGCCCAGCTCGGTGGCGACGGCCCCGGCGGTGGCGGGATGATCACCGGTGATCATGAGTATCTGGACGCCGGCCGCCCGCAGCTGGTCGAGCGACGCCCCGGCGGTGGACCGCAGCGGGTCGGCCAACGCGAGAAAGCCCAGGAAGGTCAGGTCGGCGACGTGGTCGTCGGTCAGCTCCCCCGGCCCCGGAGCCGACACCGGGTCCAGCTCCCGCTCGGCGACCGCCAGGATGCGAAAACCCTGCCCGGCCAGCCCGCCGTACTCCTTGGTGAGCCGCGCCAGGTCGCGCTCGTCGAGGGCGAGCACCCCCTCGGGGGCCCGGCGGCGTACGCACCTGGGCAGCACGACCTCGGGCGCTCCCTTGACGTTCACCAGCACTGCGCCGGGTGCCCCCTGTCCGTCCGCCCCGGCCGGTGCGCCCGTCCCGCCCACCGTCGCGTGGTACGCCCGGCCAGGTTCGAACGGGAGCCTGGCGACCAGCGACCACGACGCGACGCCGTGCTCACGGGTCACCCCCGCCGCGGCGGCGCCCTTGTGCACCGCACGATCGGTCGGGTGCGGCAACTTGCGCCCCCGCCGGCGCGGCGTGGCGCGCAGCCCGGCGGCGAGCACGTACCGGTGCGGCCCGTCGAGCTCGTCGGCGGCGGCGGTGCGCAGGCCGTCGGAGACGGCGCGCAGGCGGATGCGGCCCTCGGTGAGCGTGCCGGTCTTGTCGAAGCAGAGCACGTCGACGCGGCCGAGCGTCTCGATCGTGCGGGGGTTGCGTACCAGCGCGCCCTTCGCGGACAGTCGCCGGGCGGCGGCGAGCTGGGCCGCGGTGGCGAGGAAGGGCAGTCCCTCGGGCACAGCGGCGACGGCGAGCGCCACGCCGGCGCTGAGGGTGTCCGCAAGGGGCCGGTTGTGCAGCACTCCGGACAACAGCAGTGCGCCTGAGGCACCCAGGGTGACAGGAAGGGTGAGACTGGTGATGTCCGCGAGTCGGGCCTGGACCCCTACCAGCCGGGTGGGACCGACGGTAGCCGCCATCGTGCGGCCCGCCTCGGTCGCCGTCCCGGTGGCCACCACCAGCCCGACGCCCCGCCCGCCGGCCACGGTCGTACCCTCGTAGATCATCGATGTCCGCTCCGCCAGGTAGGCGGCGGCGACGGGTTCCGGCGACTTCGCGACCGGCAGCGACTCGCCGGTCAGCGAGGACTCGTCGACCTCGAGCGACTCGGCCGCCAGCAGCCGGCAGTCGGCCGGGACGACGTCCCCGGCCGCGAGCGTGATCACGTCACCGGGCACCAGGTCGTCGGCGGTCAGCTTCAGCTCCTCGCCGTCCCGGCGCACCCGGGCCGGGACCGCCGAGGCAGCGAACAGCCGGGCGAGCGACCGGTCGACACGGCCCCGCTGCGCGGCGCCGAGGACCGCCGACCCGAGCGACACGCTCAGGATCAGAGCGGCGTCCACCACCGAGCCAGCGGCCACCGACAGCGCCGCGCCTCCGAGCAGAATCGGCGTGAGCGGGTTCGCGAGCTCGACCGCCACCGCCCGGACGAAGCCGGGCGCGGCCATCCGGCCCGGGGGCGCCTCGCCGCGCCGCTGGACGGCCTGCTCGCCGGTCAACCCGCTCGGGGCGCTGCCGAGCCGCTCCAGGCAGGTCTCCGCGGGCAGCACATGCCAGGGGGTGCGTGGGACGGCCGGCGGCGGTGGCCTGCGGCCCAGCTCGCCGGCCCGCCAGATCCCGTCGCAGAGGGCCGCGACGGCCGCCCCGTTGACCATGACCAGGCCACGCGCGGCCGTCCGCGCGCCCGCGCCGCCGAGCGCCGTGAGCGCGCCGGCGGCCGAGCCGATCTCCGCCAGCCGGACGGCGTCCCGGCTGGCCCGGACCGCCTCGGGGACCGCCTCGACGACCAGGGCGGCGGTGGCCAGCTCATGGCCGACCAGGATGTGCGCCCCCCACGCGGGTGAGCCGTCAGGACCGTCCACGCCGACGCCGACGTCCGCCGCGCCCATCGCGGCCCGCCGCGCGGACACCACCAGCACGCCGCCGCGGTCCTCCGCCTGCAACTGCCGGACGGTCGCGGCCAGTCCGTTCCCCCCGGGGACAGGAGTGAAGCCGGGGGCCGGGTTGACACCGACATCCGCGGTCGACGGACCGAGGTCGCCCGCGGCCGCGGGCTCACCGGCCAGGAACAGGGCGCAGCCGGCCCGCCGGCAGGCCGCGAGCAGGAGCTCGGCCCCCTGGGCGGGCTCGGGCGCGACAGACACGACGGCCATCAGCCGGCTGCCGCGGGCGAGACCGAGAACGGGGCCGGTGCTGGAACGAGCGAGCTCGCGCCGTTCCCGGGCGCCCGTCCGGCCCCGAAGTGCGAGGCGTTCCACCGGACCGAGGGTCCAGCCGTCCACGGTGACCAGGGCGGCGCAGTCCCGCGCGCGGAACAGGGCGTTCGCCCGAACCGCGACCTCGCCCGGGTCGGCGCCGGTCAACGGCACCACGTCGGCGAGCAGGTACTGGTCGCCACGCAGCACGTCGGCGTCGAGGACGATCGTGTCGATCCTGTCGAGCAGCCGCAGCGCCGCGAGATCCAGCACATGCGCGCCGCGACGGGCCAGGACACGGGTGAGCTGGGCGGCGAAGCCCTCCCGGCCGAGTCGCGCCGGCCGGGGCAGCGCGGCGACGGCCACCCCGGCGGCGCGCCGCGGCGCACCGGTCAACGCGGTCAGACCCACGAACCCGCCGAGCCCCGCCGCCAGGGACCGATCGGCGTGCCGCTCGACCGGCCCGGGCGGCAACGGCCGCGGGCGGCTGGAGGCGAGGAACTCGGCGACCACTCGCTCGTTCTCCCAGTCGCGCCGAGGGCGGCCGGCCAGGTCGTCCCGAGCGGCCTCGAAGGCCGCCCGACGGGTCAGCGCCTCGGCCAGCCCGGCCGACCGGTGGAGGGCGTCCACCGCGATCCCGGTGTTGCCCTGCGCCAGCGCGAGCGCACCGGCGTTGGCCAGCGCCAGCACAAGGTCCGCCCTGCCGGCGCCGAGCGCGCGTTCCAGCTGACGGCGCAGCCGTGGTTGGGTGTCGACGAGCGTGACCAGCGAGGCGACCTCGATCGGCACCGGGACCAGGCGGGCGAGCCGCCCCGCGGAGGCGAGGGTGAGCGCGACCCCGTCGGCGGCCAGCGCCACGCCCGCCCGTCGGATCGGCGCCGCGAAAGCGGCGGGCAGCCAGCGGTCCGGTCCAGGCAGGGGCGCCGCGGTCGGCGGTGCCGTCGCCGGCCGCGCCTTGGTCGACCGCGCTGTGGTCGACCGCGCTGTGGTCGACCGCGCTGTGGTCGACCGCGGCGCGGTTGGCGCCGCCGTGGTCGGCGGCCGCGTGGTCGACCGAGCCGCGGCTGCCTGCCGTGTCCCGGCGGAACGCGGGCGACGATCCGAGCGGGCGGGACCGACACCGGGCAGGGGAAGTAGGTCCAGACCGGCCGCCATGGGCGCGACGAGCGTCCCGACGAGCGCGGCGGGGATCCGACAGACCGCGTGGACTCCCGTCAGGCGCATCGGCCGATCTCCTCCGCGTCTACCGCAGGCGTGGATATCGCGACAGGTCATTGACCGCGACAGCGCACAGTAACCCACCTTGACGTAGCGTGCCTCTGTGCTCACTATCCGGTGAGTACGGTCGCCATGATCCCGCCGCGGGTCCTGACCCGGCTAAACGCGGACCCCGCGTTCGACTCAGGGCCACTCGCCATCGTGATCGAGGATCCGCCGCCCATCGCGATCTACATGAGGCGGCGCAGCTCCTCACGTCGTGAGGCCCAGCCGCCGACAACCGCGGCCGACCGGGACCGGAGCGGTCGGCGCGGCCTGACGCACATCCGGTCAGGAGAGCGGCAACGCGGTCGGCCGCCCGACAGTCCCATACCAATCCCGACGAGCCACCGACAGCGACCGCGGTTCGGCCGTCCGCGGATCGATCATGAACCTGGGGCGCCGGGACGTCACGGGACGATTACAATTGGTAGTCAACTGCAGGCTTCTCGTGTCCGAGGAGGGATCCACGATGCCGCCGACAGCGCGCTCAAGCACGACAACCACCAGGCAGCGGCAGACCGAGGTGCGTTCCCCGGCCCAGGCCGACCGGTCGCAGCCGGTGGCAGCCAAGGAGGACGCGGACCGGTCGCGAACCCGGACGGCCACGGTCCGACTGCCGTTCCTCTCCGCCCGGTTCGAAGTGCCCGCTCCGCCCACCGGTGAGGGCTGGCGGATGGGCCCGGTGAGCTTCCCTTCACCCGCCAAGACCGCCTACTACCTGGGCCTCGGGACACTTGCCGTGGTGGACGTCGTCGAATGGCCGGTGGCCCTGGCGATCGCCGCGGGTACCTTCGTGGGCCAGCACACCCGCGGCCAGGCGACCGCCATCCCGCAAACGGGGTCAGCTCACCACGACGGGCACCAGCGGCCTTCCTCCGGCAGCTGACACCGGTGCCGCAGCTGCCGGTCGTCGGACGACCGCGTCAGACCGCGGGGTTTCCGGTGGGCACGCCGATCCAGCGGCGCAGTAGCGCCGCCACCAGCATGACGACGACCGCACCGGCCACCTCGACCAGGACGGCACCCAGCAGACTGGCCATGGCGCGACCCCCGTTCCTTGCTCGTACCGGCTGGACGTCCTCACATTCCGAGCCGAAGGTTAACGTTGCGCATCTACAGACCGTCGGTCATGCGTCCGCCTGGTAACGGATGTGGAGCCGGGTGAGGTGAGCCGGGAGACATGGCACGGCGGCGTGTCTTCGAGCCAGACCGTCTGCCAGATCCCCGACCGGGCGAACGCGCAGAACGTCGCGCTGCTCGACGAGTTCGACGCGGCCATGCGCAAGGACCGAAGGCCCGGCCGACCGTTGCCGAGCTCTACAGCCTGCTGCCCGGCGCGTCCGTGCCCGTCGCGCTGTCCGGCGTCCTCGCCGACACTGCGCCATACACCTCCTAGCGGTCGCGGATGGTCATGCCGTCGGGGTTCCAGGGAAGCGCCCAGCCGTAGTGGGCGGCGGCCTCGGCCTGGGTGCCGTCGAAGAACGCGTTCTCGCGGCGGATTACTAGGTCGTCCTGCGCCACGTGGAACGAAGCGATGACGCAGGTCCGCGCGGTCGGCGGGGCGTCTCCGAGAGGGATGTCGAGGTGCTCGCCTGTGCGCGCGCCGACCGTGAGCTCCCCGCGCAGCAGATTCCACTGCGGGGCGCTGCGCAGGCCGTAGGCGAAGACGAAGAAGCGCTTGAACGTCTCCAGCGCCCGCAGGTCGACGAAGATCTTCTGCCCTTCGTGCTCGTCGCGGGGAGCAAGCGCCAGGACCTGCCGGCCCGCGCCGCGGCCGGGGGCGCTCGTCGCGCCGCCGAGCGTCTGCAGGACTCCGGCCGACCCGTCGAGCGCCTGCCAGAGGCAGCCGAGGTACAGGTCGCTCGGCCGCGGCAGCCCGGTCCTGGTGGTCAACGGAGCCCAGGTCAGCGTGATCGTCATCGAGCCGGAGCCGCGCTTTTCGGCGGTCCAGGCGGTGGCCGGATGGTCGTCGTCCAGCTCGGTGACGTGCTCCAGACGCTGCCGGTACCGCGACGACCGTTCGCCGAAGAGCGCCGGGCCGGCCGGCCGGCGACCAGCGTCACCGGCCGCCCCGTCCGCGGGCCGAGCCGGCGCGGACGCAGACACGGTGCTGGGAGACGCAGTGCCGGGAGACGCGGTGCTGGGAGACGCGGTGCTGGGAGACGCGGTGCTGGGAGCCACTGCGCCGGGTGGCGCGGCGGGCGGCGGCGCCAGGTGGCGCGGCGCGGCGCCGGGCGACTCGTCGGCATCGAGGTCGAGCGGCGAGCGCCCCGCCCGCGGGGCGGCGGGAGCGGCGGGCGCGCCGTCGTGGTCGTCCAGGTCCAGGGGAGAGCGCGCCCCGGTCGGCTTCCCTGGCGTCGGCGAGGCCGCCGCGGTGGGCGGCGGCGCCGCTACGCGTGCCGGCGGCTCGTGGGAGTCACCGCTCAGGTCGAGTGGCGAACGCGCCGCGGGTCTCGCCGGCGCGGGTGGCGCGGGTGGCGCCGGCGGCATCGGCGCGGGAGGCACCGGCCGAGACGGCGCGGCGGGTGGCCTTGGCGGTGTGGCGGGTGGCCTTGGCGGCGTGGTCGGGCCCGGCGGCGACGGGCGGGTGGGAGCCGCGGGCGATCGTGGTGTGACCGGCGGCCGGGACGGCGCCGGACTCCGCTGTGCCGGCCGGGAGGGCGCCGCGGGCTGGCCACCCGCGGGCGGCGGTGATGCCCCCGGGCGTGCCACCCCCGCCGCGGCGCGCGGCGGGTGCAGATGGTCGACGACCTTGCGCCGCGACCGGGTGGGCGACGTGCGGGTGAGGAAACCGACGACGTCGGCGGGGCGGGCGGGCACCGGGTCGTGCCCGTCCCCGTCGGTGAACCCGGCGAGGCCCTGGGCGTAGCCCTGGCCGACGGCTCGGAACTTCCAGCCCGCCGGGTGGCGGTAGAGCTCACCGAAGACGAGGGCGGTCTCCTGCCCGGTCTCCGCCCGCGCGTCGTAGCGGGCGAGCTCGACGCCGTCCGCGTCGTTGAGCACGCGGATGTACGCACCGCGTACCGACCCGAAGGCCTGCGCGCGGCTGGGCGCGTCGACGATCACCGCGCCGATCTGCAGCCGGCCCACCTCGGCCGGAACGGCGGCCAACGTGACGACGATCGTCTCGACGTCGCGGGCCCCGGTGCGCGGCGGAGCGTGCGGCGTGGCTGGCCCTTCGGTCGGGTTCGGCACCTGGTGAGCGAGAAGCACCTCGGTGGACGTCGCGGACTCGCCAGCCCCCCCACGGCTGACGCTCACAACGCTCACAACGCCGTCCAGCTCAGGCGTGGCCGCGAAGCCAGCGGCACCGGCGGCGGGACCGGCTGGCGGGACGTCCCAACCGAGCGCGACGCGGAGTCGCTCGATGCCAGGTGCCACGGCGGACAGCAGCACGTTGCCGCCCTTGGGCAGGGTGACGCTCATGCGGCGCGGGTCGGGCCACTGGCGGTGGCCACGGCGGCGGTGGTGGCGGTGATGGCGGTGATGGTCATGAGGTGGTCGTCAACGTCCCGGTCAGGTCAGGTGGGCCGCTTGGCCCAGGTCAAGCCGGTTCCGAACGGCTGGTTCGCGTGGGCCCGATCGTGTCAGTCGGTCCAGGTCGTGTCACTCCAGGTCGTGTCACTCCAGGTCGGGTCACTCCAGGTCGAGGTCGGATCGGCGAAACTTGGTGTCCAGGAAGCGAGCCTGGATCGCGAGCTTCGCGGCGTCGCCGCTGTAGACGAGATCCTGCAGCTCGCTCACGCCCTCGTCGAGCAGGACCAGCTGGCGGATCAGGTCGTCGGCCGGGGACGTGCCAGTGACGCCGGGGCGTTCGGCGTACCGCGGCGGCAGCGCCAGGTAGTCCTTGAGCGCCTGGGGCAGGTACTCGGAGATGATCGCTGTGAGGCTCCGCAGCTCCTCGCCGTTCGGCGGCCGGACCCGCAGGTACTCCAGCAACGGCCGAAGCGCGTCGTCGAGGTCGCGCACGATCGGAACCACCCCCGGCGGCAGCCGCCCACCGTCCGCGTTCGCCTGCCCGACGATCGTGGCGAGCTCCCGCCACAGCTGCCCCACCTGGCCGGTGTTCCCGGCCTCGTCCTGCCGCGGGCCATCCGCGCCGTCGGCCCGCCTGGCCTCCGGGTCGGCCTCTCCGGCAGCGTCGTCTGCACGGCGTCGGCGGAACAACGCTCCTCCTGTCGCTACCACTCGCTACCAGGGCAACGAACGGCCCGCGCCAACCGCGTACCGGCGCCGGGCCCGCGCCCCGGGTCCGCGCCCACCGGCGCCGACCGGCCAGGACCTGATCAACGCTCGTTCGCGCGGGCCCGCTCCAGGTACGTCTTCGATCGTCCTACCTGGGTCTCCAGCGCCGCGACCGTCGTCGCCATGCTTTCGACCGCCTTCGAGCGGTAGGAGTCGATTTCGTCCATCGTCGCGAAGATGTTGTCGAACGCGGTCTGCAGTGCCTCGACGCTGACCATGGACGACGACGCCTGTGCCTGGATCTGCCCCGACTGCTGGCGCAGAAGCTCGCTGGTCTGCACGATCATGTTGTTCGTCGTCGCGTTCAGCGCGTTGATCTGGTCAAGCACCAGCTTCTGGTTCGCCAGCGCCTGCGCGACGATCACCGCCGTGCGCAGCGCGGCCACCGTGGTCGTCTGGGCCCGGTCGACGCCCTTGATGAGCTCGATGTTGTTCTTGCGCACCAGGTCGAGCGCGAGGTAGCCCTGGACACTGACGGCGAGCTGGGTGAGCAGGTCCTGCTGGCGCTGGCGGATGGGGAACAGCGCATCCGAGGTGAACGCGTCGGCCGCGGCGGGGTCGGTGTACCGCAGCTGCTCGACCTTGGCCGAGACCGCGCCGTCCAGCGCCTTCGCGAGGGTGGCGTACTCGGTGAGCTTGCCCATCGCCGCCCACAGGTTGGCCTTCTCCTGCTCGATCGCGGCGTTGTCCTTGCGCAGCTCGTCCTGGCCTGAGCCCAGGGAGGTGATGATGGCGTCGAGCTGTTTCTGCGCCGACTGGTACCGCTGGAAATAGCTGGCGATCTTGTTACCGAACGGCACGACGCCGAGAATCTTGCGGGCACCCTTCAGGTCGGCCCGGCCAGGGTCCAGGTCGGTGACGGTGCGGCGCAGCTCGACAAGCGTGCCGGCCACCCTCGTCTGGGCATCGGCCGCCGGCCCGCCCCGGCCGCGGCTCGCGCGCATTGCCGCCGCCGGGCGGTCCAGCATCCGGTTGGACACCCGAGCGCTCGCGACGATCTCCCGCTCCCCCATGCGGGCGATGTCGTTGATCTTCTCCTGGAAGACTGGGCTGCGCGGGTCCTGCGCGGCGAGGTCCTCGGCGAAGGCGGCGGCCCGCTGGCGCAGCTGGGCCCTGGTCGCCTCGTCGATCGGCACCATGCTGTCGACCTGGTCGTCCGGGACGACCGGGACGGGCGCCGGGGGCGAGAGCACGAGGGCGCCGGCCTCCGGGGGCTTCGTCGTCACGACGGCAGGCGGCGCCAGGGGCGCACCCAGGTTCAGCGAATCCGACATGTCGGTCCTCTCCGCACCGCAAACCCGATCGCCCGACCCAGGCCGAGATCCCGGGGTATCCAGCCTCCTTGAGGCTACGCCGACTTATCTAACAGATCGGCCGCCGCGCGATGGTCGGCTAAAGGACAGTACGGACGGATTGGACGGATTGCCCCGCTCCCGGGGCCCGGAAGACATCCCGCGGGACGGTTACCAGCGCGGGGGCACCCGGACGCGTCTGGACGCATGACGTCGGCGCGGCCTGACGCAGGGTGGTCGCCACCTGCGGTTCCTCGCCGCCCGACGACCCGGCACCATCGGCCCGGCAGGCGAAGTAACGTCCCCCGAGGTTCTCCGCCGATGCAGGCAGCGTTTACCGGAGAACGATCGCACAGGTTGGCACGGGTATTTCTGTTGACGTGTGGAAGCTGATGAAGGACGTGCCCGCCAAGGGGACGGTCCGTGCGACGACCTCGCCGGCTGGACGTTCCTCAGGATCGTCGAGCCCGGTGGGCGGGGGAAGGTCGTCGCGAGGGCCGGTCCCGGACGGCGCCGCCAGGCCACGCGCCGGCCCGCTGGCCGCCGACGCGTGGTCGACGAGAACCCGCACGCGGCATCTGGCCCGTCGGTCGCACCTGGCCCGTCGGTCGCCCTGGCCGGCACGGCACTGGGCCCGGGTGGCCGCCTACGCGGTGTCCGCCCGGGCCCAGTGCCGTGGCCGTCAGGTCAGGTGGCCGTCAGGTCACGTCGTCAGGTCACGCCGTCAGCTGGTGATCGGTCCGACGTAGAGCTGCTGCACCTTCGGGTTGATGCAGGCGTTGTCGGCCAGCTTCACGAACCGCGGCCAGCCGCCGGTGGGCGGAGAGATCCTCAGGCCGGCCGCGGGCGTGTAGGTCTTCGCCGTGTCGCAGCCGGCCGGAATTCCGGCGTGGACCTCGCGAACGACGAACTTCGCCTTACCACCGGGGGCGAGCGTCACCGGCTTGACGGTGCCCGCCATCCACGCCGCCGGCGCGCCGATCCGCGATCCGCGCGCGTTGACGAACACCACATGCGGATAGCCCTTCACCACGCAGCGATGCCGTCCGATGTTCGTGTAGGAGAGCGTCACGTACGTGCTGCCCGCGGCGCCCTCTCCTCCCACGATGGCCGGGCGCAGCTGGGACGACCGGCAGGGCGGGAACCAGCGCTGCGTCGAGGGTGCGGGCTGCGGGCTTGGCGGTCCGCTCATCGACGGGACGGGCCGCGGGCCTGCCGACCCGGTCGCCGACGCACCGACGGCCGTGGCACCGACGACGCTGGCCGAGACGGCAGCGGCAACGACGGCCCGACTGATCCTTCGCATGGCGATCCCCCTTCGCGACGGTCGCAGCGCCTTTCGACGTCGCGGCCCGGAGTTCACGTCCGATCAGATGGCTCGGTAGACCGAGTCCGCCTGCGCCAGGGGTCCTGCCCTACCGACTCCACTCCGGAACACGGAGAGTGACTACCCATCGACAAACACGTTGCCAATCCCCCTTCACCGGGTGAGTTCGGCGGTGCCGATCCGGTCCCGCCGCCGGCACCCGTGGTGGGTGGCAGCCGGACCGACCGACGTCTGGCCGGCCGCGACCCGCGACCCGCGGCGCCGAGCGCCGAGCGGCGAGCGGCGAGCGGCTGGAGGCGGCCTTCCTCGCCGTCGGTCCGCTGGTGGCGCCACGTCCACCTGACGTGGAATCGTGTCCCCATCCCGCCGGAACGGCATTCTTGGGGCGGCATGGGGAGACGCGACGTCGGCGGCACCGCCCCACCTGGGGCGCGGCGCTCGCCACGGCCGCCGGGTATCGGCTCTCCCCTCGCCCCGCCCGGCGGACGTGGGGTCTCAGCCGGGTCTGTGAGGGGTGGCGGGGTGAAGGTCGACGGCACGCTCGGGGCGCTGGAGGTCGCGGCGGGGCAGGCGGGCGACGCCGAGGCGGCGGGCTACGACGGCGTCTGGACGGGCGAGGTCAGCCAGGACCCGTTCCTGCCGCTCGCGCTCGCGGCCCAGGCGACCGGCCGCGTCACGGTGGGTACGTCGATCGCCGTCGCGTTGTCCCGGTCCCCCATGTCGCTCGCCTACACGGCGAACGACCTGCAGCGGTTCTCCGGGGGCCGGTTCTCCCTGGGCCTCGGCTCGCAGGTCAAGGCGCACATAACCCGCCGGTTCTCGATGCCGTGGGGCCGCCCCGCCGCCCAGATGCGGGAGTTCGTGCTGGCCATGCGGGCGGTCTGGTCGAGCTGGGCGGACGGCACACCGCTCGCGTTCGAGGGCGAGTACTACGCGCACACGTTGATGCCGCCGGCGTTCGTGCCCACGCCGCACGCGTTCGGCCCGCCGCGGGTCCTGCTCGCCGGCGTCGGCGACGTGATGACCCGGGTGGCTGGCGAGGTCGCGGACGGCTTCTTCTGCCACTGGTTCACGACCCCGCGCTGGATCCGGGAGCACACGATCCCCGCGCTCGCCGAGGGCCGCCGCCGCGCCGGGGCGACCTTCGACGGCTTCGACATCGTGGTCGGCGGCTTCGTCGCGACCGGCACCGACGCGGAGGTCGCCGCGGGCGTCGCCCGGATGCGCTCGCAGATAGCGTTCTACGGCTCGACCCCGGCGTACCGCGGCGTGCTCGAGCTGCACGGCTGGGGTGACCTCGGCGCCGAGCTGACGGCGCTGTCGAAGCAGAACCGCTGGGCGGAGATGGCCACCCTCATCGACGACGACATGGTCGACGCGTTCGGCATCGTCGCCGCGCCCGCCGAGCTGCCCGCGCGCGTCGCCGAGCGGTTCGGCGGCCTCGCCACCCGGATCACCCTTTCCCCGCCGGCGTCCTTCACTCCCGACCAGACGCGGGAGACCATCGCCGCCATCCAGGCCCTCCCCGGAGCCAGGATCGCTCCGGCCGCTCTCACGGCCGAGGCGGCCCAGGTGCCCTGACCGGCCGCCGCCGAGCCGGGTGCGATCAGACGGTCGGGGCGGGATCGAGGCCGAGCGCCTGGGCGGCTTCGGCGAGCACGGCCTGCTCGACCGGGGGGAAGGCGCCGTCGATGCGGCCGATCACCTCGCCGAGCCGCAGCACCGCCGTGGCTTCGGCGGGACGCCCGCGGACCCTGCCGACGTCGGCGAGGATCGCGCGTCTGCCCGTGTCGGCGTCGGCCGCCAGCGCCGCCACATGCGCGTCGAAGGCCTGCTCCAGCTCGTCCGCCGGAAAGTTCGCCATGACCGGGTCGGTCGCGAGGAAGGCCCGCAGGCCGTCGCGCTCGGCCGGGTCGATCCGGCCGTCGGCGGCGGCCACCAGGGCGCATATCGCCACCGCCGCGTCCCGGAACCGCCGGCCCCTCAGCTGGTCGCGGCGGGCGGCGAGCTGGCCGCGCAGCGTCGCCACCGGCGGCTGGGAGCCGTACCAGGCGGCGCGGGCCGCGCCGGGCGCGAGCGACCGCCACACCGGATAGCCCTGGGCGAGCCAGCGACGCGTGGCCCAGGCGACCGGCAGCGGGGCGAGCCGTGTCACCACCAGGTCGTCGGGCCGGACGGCGCTGACCTCGCGGCCTCGCCACGACGAGGGCACCGCCACGCCTTCCGGCCAGTCGGCCGCGAAGAGCAGGGTGAGGACATGCTCCGTTCCGGGTGTCCCATGCGCCCAGGACTCGTCGGCCGGATCCGCGTCGCGGGCGTCGCCCGCGTCCCCGGTGTGCTCGACGGCTCCGACGAATCGCCAGGTCGGTGCCGAGGCCCGGAACCTGGCCGCCGATGGTCCCGGCGAGGCTCCGGTCACGGCGATTCCGACGCCATCGCGCGCCCGCGCGCTGGTGAGGGGGCCGGCGAGCTCGCCGAGGTGCTGCGTGAGCGAGCGTTGGGTGCCCTCGTCGGGGTCCACCGGGCCGCCCGGCAGCGCGTGCCAGAGCTGCCCCGGTTCCCTGGTCAGCAGCACCCGGCCGGCTGTCCGCGCGACCATCCGCGCGTCGAGCCGGATGGCGGGAAGCACGGCCATTCCAGATCCCTTCGGTCGTGGCAGGCGCCGGTCAGACGGTGGGCAGGGTGGTGCGCCAGAGAGGCGGACGTCCCGCGGCCCAACGCTGGATCATGTCCTTGAGAGGGGCCGGCCGTAGTTCCAGGTCGGCAAGGTCTTCGATCGCGATGGAGGCCAGGTGTACGCCCGGGTCGTTGCTGATGATCTGGGCAGCCCACGGTAGCGGCGCGGTGAACACCGTGGTCAGCGCGTGGATGGCGACGCTGTCCTCGGTGTAGGCCTGCTCGATGCAGCCGACGAAGTCGAACGCGCCCACGTCCAGGCCGGCCTGGCTGTCGATCTCGCGGCGCAGCGCGTCCTCGACGGTCTCGCCGGGCCGCACCCGCCCGCCGGGCAGGAAGTACCACGCCTGCCCACGATGGCTCGCCAGCAGGACCCGGTTCTCGTACAGGACGAGCAGCCGGGCGTCGATCTCGGACCGGGCGAGGGCCATCCGCACTCCGTGACGATGAGGGGCGACAACGACGAGGCCACGACAGGGGACGGCGGTGGGCGAGCAGTCACGAGAACAAGCCGTCGATGCACCGTGCGTGCCCATGCTAGGCGCCGAAAGCTCCGTGGACGACCATATTGTCACCGGCCGCGAGGCCGGGCAGGTAAGCGGGGACAACCGGTGTGGTCGGTCAGTGGGGCGCGGTCAGGTGGAGCTGAGGCGGCTCGCGGCCGGGGGCGGCGGTGACCTGGCCGGTGGACGCGACGACGGTGACGTCTCCGTCGGCGGCGGCGACGGTCGGGGCCAGCTGGCGGTCGACGAACTGTTCCTTGCCGGTGTCCGCCGGGGTTACGTAGAGCGCGAGCGCCAGGGTCCGGTTGCCTGGCTTGAGCTGCCGGGCCGGAGCCTCGCGGGTGACCTTCGGGTCGCCGGCGAGGCCGGTCGCCGGGGTCAGGCCGCGCAGCGTCGCGCCGTCGGCGTCCACGACGAGCCGGGCGGTGACCGGGCGGGACGGGTCGATCGGGTAGGAGACGTCCCCGGCGTTGGTGGTGAGGACGAGGCGTGCCGCCTTTGCCGGCTCGTACGCCGGGTCGACGGTCACGTCCAGCGTGACGGCATCGCCGGTGCGCGTGGCCAGCCGCTCCAGGCGGGTCCCGGACGGGGAGCCGGGCGTCCGGTTGTAGGCGGGTGGGATCCGCAGCAGGTAGGCGGGCCGGGCCGGGTGCTGGGCGAGGACCGCGAGGTCCGCGGTGCCGCCGCGGGTGACGGCCCACAGCACCCGGCCGTCGAGCTCGGGCGGGTTCGCGGCGAGCGACGTCGGGTGCATCAGGTACAGCGGGTCGACCGACAGGAACACCAACGGGTCGCCGGGCAGCCCGTCGATCGCCGCGTCGAGGTCGCGGTCGTGGCGGGTGAGTGTCAGGTTGGCCGGAATCGCCGTGGCCAGCACCAGGCAGGTGAGCCCCGCGGCGACGGCCACCGCGGCCTGGGCGAGCCGGGGCCGCCAGGCAGCCAGGTCCACCAGGCCGCGGGCCCCGAGCTGGACGAGCACGGCCAGCACCGGAAGCATGTAGAACGGCCCGATGTAGCGGATACCGCCCCACAGGTAGGCAGCGTTCCACGCGCCCCAGAACGCGACATAGCCGCCGAGGAACACCAGCACACCGGCGCCGAGCGCGAGCCCGGCGCCGCCGACCCGGCGGCGTGCGACCGCGCCGATCGCGCACGCCAGCAGGACGACCCCGCCGCACGCCCACCCTCCCAGCAGGAACAGGTGGTCGCCAACCGAGGCAAGCCCGTCGAGGAAGCCGAAATGGTGGGCCCGGTCCGTCGGGTAGAGCCGGCGTACCCCGAAGCCCATCTTGTCCTCGGACTCCAGGTAGCTGAACGGTAGCCGCAGCGCCGAGCCGGTCGCGGCGGCGTTGAACGCGAGCAGCAGCCCGGCCGGCGCCGCCAGGCCCGCACACACCCATCCGATCAGCCAGGCCCGCCGGCCACGCGCCGTCACCACCGCCCAGCCCGCCAGCGGCGCCAGCAGTGTCAGCACGTCGAACGGCCGCACCGCCACCGCGGTCCCCGCCGCGACGCCGGCACCGACCAGCGCCCACCGGCTCCCGTCCCGCCAGCCGCCCCGGCCGCCCGACAGGCCGCCTGGGCCGCCCCCGTCGACAGGCGTGGCCCCGCCCGCGCGCAGGCCTCGCAGCAGGCCGAGCACCGCCAGCTCGACCATCACCAGCACCGGGAGGTAGGCCAGCAGCATGCCGTCGAGCAGCACCACCAGCGGGGACGCGGTGAACAGCGTCGCCGCCACGGCGGCGACCCGCCGGTCGCCGAACAGCGCGAGCCCGAGGCGGTAGGTGACGGCGACGGCGGCGGCGGCGACGGCCGCGAGCCCCAGGCCGAAGCCGCCGGTGACGAGCAGGCTCAACGCGAACAGCGCCGGCACGAACGGGGTGTACTTCAGCACGTAGTGCCCGTGGCTGGGCACCGCGAGCCAGGGCGCGTAGGAGGTGGCTGGGTCACCGGCGACCGGGAACAGCCTGCCGGCGGCCAGGGTCTGCGCCTGTAGCCGGTACAGCGCCTCGTCGTTGTTGATCGACAGGTAGGGGAACAGCAGGTACTTGACCACCAGCGCGAGCGCGGCCGCGACGAAGGCGAGCACCGCCACGTAGCGCCCTGCCGGACTGACGGCGGCGAGGCGCCCGGCGACGGCGGCCAGCGCGCGCCGGCCTGGGCTGGCCGTGGCCCGCGTCGGGGGCTGGGGCGCCGGCTCGCGGCCCTCGGGCGCGGGCAGGAGAGCGCCGGGCTGGGGTGGGGGGGCGTCGGGGCCGCCGTCGGCGTCCCCGGCCGGGGGGACGGTCGTTCGAGGTGCCGCTGCCTGGCCGGGAACGGCGGCCGCGGCGGCTGGCCGTTCCCGGTCGTCGCGCACGCTGGTCACCGGGGTGAGCGTATCCGTCGAGGGGGACCGCTCTAGATCGAGGTACGGCACCATCGGTCACATCCACTCCCCCGGGGCGCGCCCCACGACCGCCGACGTGGCGCCGCCGTCCGGCCATGGGCTCGGGGCATGAACTATGGGGTCACGCAGGCGTTTTTCGCCACCACAGCCCATGCCACAGTCGGGCCACACCTCGCGGTGCCTTGCCCCGCGGGTCGTGTATCGAGGCGCCGTGTCCATCGGCGGCCGGCGCACGATGCCCCGTTGGCGGGACACCGGGTAGAAGGCGGACGCGGCCGGTGGCGTCAGAGCGGCCTGCTCAGGCTCAGCGCACGTCGGCGGTGTCAGAGTCAGCGGTGTCAGACCAGTCGGGCCGGACCTCGCCGAGGACCCCGCCGGGGAGCTCGTCGGCCGGTGCCGCGCCGGCGTGGGTGAAGGAATCTCCGTCGAGGTCACCGTCTGCCCAGGGCGTGGTCTCGTCGAGCGGCGAGGCCGGCCCGGCCTGCGCATCGTCGCCGTACTCGCCGTTGGCGACCGGACCGGTCTCGACGGCGGTGCCGGGAGGGACACCGGTCTGGCCGGCAGGGCGCTCGCCGGCGCCGCCGCGGCTCGCGCGCATGACGCGGGCGGGGCGCCAGGCAAGCTCGGGGCCGATGGCGTCCGCCTCGATCTCGTAGCGTCGGCGCCGCTCGCCCTGCGCGTTGTCGAACTCGCGCAGCCGGAGCCGGCCGATGATCAGCGCACGGTCGCCCTTGTTCAGGCTGGCGGCGACGTTCTCAGCCAGCCTGCGCCAACAGGTGACCTCGATGAACAGCGACGATCCGTCGACCCAGCGGTTCTCCTTGCGGTCATAGCGACGCGCCGTCGAGGCGATGCGGAAGGAACAGAGGTAGGTGCCGTTGGGAGTCACCTTCAGGTTGGGGTTCTCGATGACGTTGCCGACGAGGCTGATGGTGGCGTCGAGCATGCTGGCCTTCCGGGGCATGGGGCCGCTGGGCTGGTGGGAGCGGCTGACGTGCGCTGACGGAGGTCGGGAGCGCGGGCCGGCGGGTCGCCGGCGGCACCATCAGGATCGCCGCCGACCGCCGAGGTGAGAAGCGCGCAGGCGCTGCCTGTGGATGAGGGCGCCCCGTCCACAGGCTGGCCAGGGGCCTGTGAATGATCTCGTGGTGCTGGGAACACTGCCCGCTGGGGCGCGGTTGCCAGCGACGGACGGCCCGGAACAAAGACCAGGACGGGCAGCGGGCACCGGTCAGGCGTGAACTGGCCGACGCCGGCGGGTGGCGCGAGCCGGCGGGAGGCCGGCGGCGAGCCCGGGCGGTGCGGCCCAGCCGCCGGCAGCTGAGCCCGCGCTCCCCGGTCCCGCGCCGCCATGGCCGGTGACAGGCCATCGCGGTGGTTCCGCGGCGGCCGGCGTAACCAGGTGCCTGGCAGGGGCCGTGGGAGGCCACGGGGCGCGGGCCGCGAGCACGACCTACAGGGACGACGAGGAGACGAACATGTCGAGTGCGACGGGCACGGCACAGCCGACGGCCAGCGCCAGCGGGACCTTCACGATCGGAGGCGACCTGCCGGTGCGCCGGCTCGGCTACGGCGCCATGCAGATCACCGGGCCCGGTGTATGGGGCCCGCCGGCCGACCCGGAGGGTGCCATCCGGGTACTGCGGCACGCCGTCGAGCTGGGTGTGAACTTCATTGACACCGCGGACTCGTACGGGCCGTACGTGAGCGAGGAGCTGATCGCCGAGGCGCTCTATCCGTACCCGGACGACCTGGTGATCGCCACCAAGGCCGGCTTCGTCAGGACCGGTCCGTCCGTGTGGGTCCCGGTCGGCCACCCGGCGTACCTGCGCCAGGAGGTGGAAATGTCGCTGCGCCGGCTGAAGCTGGAGCGCATCGACCTGCTCCAGCTGCACCGCATCGACCCGGACACCCCCGCCGAGGACTCCCTCGGCGAGCTGAAGGCGATGCAGCAGGAAGGGAAGATCCGCCATATCGGCCTGTCCGAGGTGAGCGTCGACCAGCTCGCGCACGCCCGCACGATCGTCGACATCGTGAGCGTGCAGAACCGCTACAACCTGGCCGACCGCGCCTCCGAGGACGTCCTCGACTACGCGGAGCGGGAAGGGCTTGGCTTCATTCCGTGGTTCCCGGTGGGCACCGGCAGGCTCGCCCGGCCGGGCGGCCCGCTGGACGCCGCGGCGGCGGCCCACAACGCGACGCCCGCCCAGCTCGCCCTCGCCTGGCTGCTGCGCCGCTCGCCGGTGATGCTCCCGATTCCTGGCACCAAGTCCGTCGACCACCTCGAGGAGAACATCGCCGCGGCCGGCCTCACCCTCACCGACGACGAGTTCGCGGCGCTGGAGGCCGCCGGCCGCTGACAGGGACTCCGTCACGGTGGGATCCTCCGTGCGTCAGGCCGGAGGATCCCACCGAGTCGTGTCCCGAGTCCTCGCCGGAAGCCGGCGGGTCCGGTGGGTCATGCCTTGGCTGCCCGCCAAGAACGAGACCGAGTGCCCTGACGGGGTCGGAGAGGCGTTCCAACCCGAGGTCCCGGACACGGTGAAGCGTGATGTGGTGACCGATATCGCCCCACCAACGGCGCGTCGGGACCTTTAGCCTGTGGCGAAAGGCTCCCGGCACGGGCATTATCGGCGTGGCCCGCGCGAGGGAGATCGGAGCTGACGCTCTGACCGCCTTCGTCCTTCCCGACAGCCGTCATCGGCCGCGCCTCAGCGGCCGGACACGCCGCGCTGTCGACGACGCGGGCCGTCTCGTCCCACCGCGCGGCCAACACCAGGCCGCACAATGGAAGCAGAGCGCCCGTAGCTCAGCGGATAGAGCGAGTGCCTTCTAAGCACTGGGTCGCAGGTTCGATCCCTGCCGGGCGCGCAGACCCTTGCCTTGCGGCGCCTCTGGACATCCCCTGATCAAGGTAGACCGTCAGCCGCGGGCGAGCCGGCGGCCCTGGCGAAAGAAGTCGACGGCGTCGGCGACCGAGTGGACCTTGTCCCAGGTGAGGTAGGCCCCGAAGGATGCGTTCCAGAACCCGTCCGGAGAGGTCGGCGGTGGCGCCGGCGGGCCGACGTAGAGGTAGGGCTGCGCGATGTATTCGTCGCCCGGTGAGGCGCCGTAGTTGATGTCAGCGGCGCGGATGGCGACGTCGGCGTGCTCGGGCCACAGCGTGACACCGCTCGGCTCGTCGCCGGGGATCTCGGCCCGCCACCGGCGCAGCGCCGCGTCACCGAGTGCGTACCAGTCGGCAAGCAGGCGGGCCGCGTCCACGTCGACAGCCAGCGGCGCATCCGGGTCGCAGGACGTGTTCAGGTGGTAGACCTCGGCGGGGCCGCCGGGCGCGGGTAGCCCGGCGAGCGTCGCGGCGGCCGCCAACGTACGCAGCGGAGCCCGCGTCACCTCCACGCCGGACGCCCCGTCGCCCGGACCCACGCTGACCACCAGGTCCGTGCCGTCGACGGCGATGGTCCTGCGTTCGTCGCCGAACGGCGGTGTACCGAACCCGCCCGGAGTGACGGCCAGGCCGATACGGCCGGTGGCGCGGTGGCGCGCGGCGGCCAGCACGTGTTCGGCGACGGCGTGCAGGGCGGTGCGAGTGCGCACGAAGGTGTCGTCGACACCGGTGCTCTGGTTCACGAAGCCTCCCGGCCGGGTCCGCGCGAGGGTGCGGCTCCCAGCAGAGGACATGATGGCCCGGCTTCGGCGTCAGCTCGGCACAAGGGCGACCGGGCCCAGCCCGACCACCTGGCGGGGCCGTCCGGCGCCGCAGGGGCGGGGAGTGGTCTGGCAGGCATGGCCGGTCACCGGCCCCGGCAGATCTCCGGGGGCGGTGACCGGCCACCGCCGGCCCCCCGTGCCGCGACCCGAGGTTATCGGCCCGGCACGCTGCGGCAACGCCTCTCTGGGCAACACGGCGTCCTGGCTGTCCCGTCCCGTCCTGTTTCGCCGGCCGGGCTGGAAGAATCACCCCGACAGGCATTCCCTGTGCCGGTCTGGTGTACGCACGGCAACCGGCCGGCGAGCGCGAGACCACGCCCGCCGAGGGCACGCCGGTCGGACATGACGCGAAGGAGCGCGACCTGATGACGGAGCCGGGGATGGAGCCGGTGCCCGACCCAGCGTCGGTCTCGACCGAGGACGAACTGCGTGTCGCCATGCTCGGCCTGCTGGGCGACTCCTACGACCGTGCCGTGGAGCGACGGACCGGGCTGTCCAAGACGACGGTCAACGACCTGCGCAACGGGCGCAGACGGTTGACCGCCAAGACCCTCACCCTGATCGTGGAGGCCTACGACCCGCGCCGACGGGAGGCGTGGCTCTCGGCCTGGCGGCGGGTCCGCCCACGGCCCGCCCGATCCGACCGGCTCTCGGTCGCCGACGACGACGGCCCCGAAACCGACCTGGATCCCCGTCTCGAGGACTCCGGCTCCGATGCGGATGCGGACCTGGCAGCGCATGTGGACGCGGCTCTGAACATGGTCGCGGCCACGGAGGTGGGTACGAGCGCGGGCAGGCCCAGGGATTCGAGACGAATCCCCGCGCGAAGCGACCGCCTGGCCGCCGCCGTGACGGGCCGGGACGCGGCACGGCCAACGCGGCCGGAACGGTCGCGGACCGTTCCTGGGCGGATGGTCTCCCTGGCGGTCGGCACGGCGCTGGTGGCGAGCACCATCGCGACTCTGATCACCTTTTTCGCGGTACGCGGCGGCGAGGGACCGACCACGGGGCCGGGCGGCGGACCCGGAGGCCAGCCCCCGGGTGGGGCCGGACCGGTCGGCGGCCCGGGCCCGCCGCGCGCCGACATGAGCCCAACATCCGATGAAGCGGCGTCCGCGCCCCGGGGCTGCTATCTCCTGCCGTTGCAGACCCAGGCAGACGTCGTGGCTCAGCCTGGCGCCGAGGTCGCCGGTGTGCGTCTCACCGAGATGCGCCACACCTATTATCCGTCCTGGCATCCGTCGTTGGCTGTCGGTGGTCGGCTCAGCGGGCCGGTGCCGGACGGTTGGCGGCTGGTCCTGGCCGCCTGGGCCGACCCCGCCACGACCGACTCGACTGCCGCCCACAATCCGGGCAACGGCCGGTTCTATCCCGGCGACGAGTTGGTGCCGAGCGACCAGAACTGCTTCACGGTCCAGCCGTACAACCTGGGCTACGGCGGATACGGGGGAATCACGACCCGCGTCTACGTCATCCTTGTGGGCGCGGCGAAGGTCCTGCCCTTTCTCCGATCAGCCGGTCAGCTCGGCGGCCTCGGCGAAGCCGACCTCGCGCACTGGGACGTCCGCATGCTCGGCTACGCCGTCGTCCCGTCCCACCCCGAGTGACAGGCGGGGGCATGCGAATACACGTGGGGTGCGCGATGTGGACCCACAGGTCGTGGCAGGGGCGTTTCCTTGCCCATCCTCTGCCGGCGCACGAGCGCCTGCGGCACTATGCCAGCTGGTGTAACGCCGTCGAGGGGAACACGACGTTCTACGCGACGCCGAGCAGGGACACCGCCGAGTCCTGGGCACGCCAGACCGACCCCGGCTTCCGTTTCCTGCCCAAGCTGCCCAAGCTGATCACGCACGAGCGCTGCCTCACCGACGTCGATGAGCCGCTGCACGCCTTCCTGGACGCCGTCGAGCCGCTCGGCCCCCGGGCGCACACCCTCTGGATCCAGTTGCCGGGGGCGTTCGGGCCAGCAGATGTCTCCCTGCTCGCCCGCTTCCTCGGCCGGCTCACCACGTCCCACCGGTACGCCGTCGAGGTCCGCCACCCGGCCTTCTTCGACGACCCGCGCGCGGCGCGGCTTCTCGAGGAAGTGCTCGCGACCGTCGACGCCGAATGGATCCCCTTTGACACCACCACGTTCTTCGCGAGCCCTCCCGCCAGCGACGCCGAGCGGGACGCCTGGGCCAAGAAGCCCCGCGTGCCGTTCCGGCCGGTCGCGCTGACCGACCGGCCGATCGTCCGCTACCTTGGCCGCGACGATTCCGCGCGGACGGTCGAGGGCTGGCAACGGTGGGTCGACATCGTCGTCGAGTGGCTGCGTGAGGGCCGCTCACCGACCGTCTTCGTCCACACCCCGGACAACGCCGAGGCGCCGCTGCTCGCCCGCCGTTTCCATGAGGACGTCCGGGCCCGCGTGCCCGATCTCGACCCGCTGCCGCGGGAGCTCCTGCCGGCGGAGCCCCAGACGCTGTTCTGAAGGCCCGCCGTCACCATCCCGCCGCCACCCGCCGCCGCAACCGCCCGCCGCCGCGGTCGGCCGCGAGGGCGGGCGGCCGCGGCGGCGGTGGACGGCCGGCTGGTGCCGTGGACGCTAGCCGAGGACGGCGTCGAGATCGGCGCGGATCTCCTCCGGGGTCACCGGCGGCTCATAGCGGCGGATCACTTCTCCGTCGCGGCCGACGAGGAACTTCGTGAAGTTCCACTTGATCTCGTCGGTGCCGACCCGGTCCGGGAAGGTCTTCGCGATGAAGTCGTACAGGAATCCGGACTGCGGGCCGAAGTCGCCAGGCGCCTCGGAACGCAGGTAACCATAGAGCGGGGCGGTGTCCGGCCCGTTGACATCGACCTTGCTGAATACCGGGAATGTAACGTCGTACGACGCCTTGCAGAACTCCTGGATCTCGGCGTCCGTCCCCGGCTCCTGCTCCATGAACTGGTTGCAGGGAAAGCCGAGGATCTCCAGGCCACGGCCGTTCAGCTCGCGGTAGAGCGCCTCCAGGCCTTCGTACTGCGGCGTCAGGCCGCACTTGCTCGCGACGTTGACGATCAGCAGCGCCTGACCCGCGTAGTCACCGAGTGACCGCGAGCCGCCGTCAGCGGTCGCCACATTGAAGTCGTGCACACCCATGATCGGTCCAACTCTCCTGATGAATCATCCGAAGACTGACATACCTGACGTTACTGGCCGGTCCGTGATTCGTCGTCAAAGAAGTAGACAAGGACAGGTGACCAGCAACCGGCGAGGTCACCCACCTCCGCGCACCCACCTCCGCGCATCCGACGCGGCCGCCGGACGTGCGGCGGCGCGCGGCCGCGGCGCAGGTCGGCCTCGCGCCCGACGGGACCACCGGCTCCGCGCCTCGCCGCGCCCGAGCGCCGAACGTCGGCACCGGCGAGTACGCGGCCAGTGGGCCGGTGTCATCTGACGGGCTGACGGGCTGACGGGCTACCTCGCGGCCGCGAGCAGTTCGGTCCACAACGAGGGGTCCGCGTCGTAGGCGCTGTACAGCGTGATGCGCTGGTAGGTCTTGCCGACCTTCTCGACCAGCTTCGGTCCGACCTCCGCGGGCGTCCCGACGACGGAGAACTCGTCCAGCATCTCGTCGGTGATCAGGTCCGCCATCTCGTCCCAGCGGCCCTGCTTGGACAGGGTGTTGAGCTCGTCCTGCGCGTCACCCCAGCCATGCGCCTCCAGCACCGCCCGGTAGGAGGGCGTCGAACCGTAGAACGCGATGCGCTTCTTCG
The DNA here is from genome assembly GCF_032027725.1 of Pseudofrankia coriaricola. Lineage (NCBI taxonomy): Bacteria > Bacillati > Actinomycetota > Actinomycetes > Frankiales > Frankiaceae > Pseudofrankia > Pseudofrankia coriaricola. Next base: position 201,746 of record NZ_JASNFO010000021.1, read on the forward strand.
TGCCGAAGACGGCCGCGGCCATCTCCTCCTCCGTGCGCCCGACAGTGACGAACGACGGCCCGTTGACGACGAAGCCGTCGAGGTTGTCCTTGCCTGCCTTGGCCCGCCCGCGCAGCAACGCCGGGATGGTGACCTGCTCCAGATAACGGTTGGTCGTGAACGGGTGGACGAAGAACCCATCCGCGACCTCGCCCGCGACCTCGGTCATCAGCTCACCGACGCCCGCGAGGAAGAGCGGCGGCGGACCGTACTCGTGCGGCTCAGGGGTGAAGAACGGAGTCATCAGGGTGTGGGTGTAGAAGTCACCGCGGAAGTCCAGCTTCGCGCCCTCGTGCCAGGTCGCCCAGATCGCCCGGGTGGCCAGGATCAGCTCGCGCATCCGCGCGGCGGGCCGGGACCAGGGCATGGAGAACCGGCGCTCGATGTGCGGCTTGATCTGCGAGCCGAGGCCGAGGACGAAGCGGCCTCGGGAGTAGCCGGCCAGGTCGTAGCCGATGTTCGCGAGCGTCATCGGGGTCCGCGCGAAGCCGATCGCGATCGCCGTGCCGATGCTGATGGTCTCGGTCGCCATCGCGGCCTGCAGGCACTGCAGGAACGGGTCGTGCTTGGTCTCGGAGGCCCACGCCCCCGCATAGCCGGCACCCTCGATCTTCGCGGCCTCCGCCTGCGTCGCCCCGATGTCGTCGGACAGGCTCGCGTCGATCTTCATCCGGTCTCCTCTGCTGGCCGCGTGGCAGCGCCACTGCGCTGGGGCTACTGAGCTGACTACGGGGGCTGGCGCTCCGAGCCGACCTCGCCTGGACGCGCCGGACCCAGGGCGGGGTCAACCGGCCCGGCTGATGACCCTGGGACACGCTCCCGCCAGGCGGCCGGCTGGAGCAACCGTTCGGGTTCCTGGTGTGACGCCTTTGACGTCCGCGTGATGTCTCCGCCGTGGCGACCGGCACGGGACCTGGCCGCGCACCAGGTCTCGCTGGCGCGGCATGGGGGCGGGCGAGCGGATGCGGACCGAACGCGGCACTCCTACCGGGTCACGGCGAAGCGCGGGGTGTCGCTCTCGAACCGCCGGACATCCGCTACGTAGAGCAATCACTGGTTACTCTCTGCTTATGGTCCGGGTGTTAGCCGACCGCTTCGGGCCATTGGGGTGGCGTCAAGAGTCATCCGGCCCGGTACGAAGGGATGGCTCAGTGCCCCTGGGAAACTCCCCTCTGGGAACCGGACCCTGGAAACCGACCGAAGACCCGGCCGAAGCCACAAGCGAGGCCGTCGGCAGACCCACCTCCACCCAGCAGCACAAACCGCCAGCGTCCGCCGGCCGGCACCGCCGTCCCGCCCGCGGACCCTTCGGCCCGGCCCGACAGCGCCCGGCGCCGCGGCGGCCAGTCGGCCAGCCCGGCCAGGCGGCGTCCCCCGAACCGCCCGAGCACGGCGGACCACCGGGCCGGACCCGGCCAGGCCACCGCGCCGGACGCCGGCTCCGGGCCGGCCGGCGATGGTCCGCCGGCGGCCCACGCCGGCCGATCTTCCTGGTGGTCGCGCTACTGCTCGGCGCGCTGGTCGTTCCGGGCGCCACCGCCACCGCCTCCGCCGACGCGTCGACGCTGCCCCTCGCCGACGTCGACCCGAGCACCCTGCCGGGCGTCCTGCACACCACGGTCCAGCCGCCGGCCGCCGAGGGAATCAGCCAGTTCCCGGTCCTCACCACCGCTTCGCCGGCCAGCGAGCCACTCGCCACCGACGCACTGCGGCAGACCATGGTCCGGGTCGGCGAGGTCACTCCGCTCGCCGCGGCCACCACTGTCATCGAGGACACCGCGACCGGCACAGGGACAGGCAAGGTCAGCTACGGCGGTACCTGGACCCTCTGCGGCGGCTGCGCCCCCGACACTCCGAACCACTCGTTCCGTTACTCCTTGCAGGCCGGCGCGACCGCCAGCGTCCCGTTCAGCGGCACCCAGATCAAGATCTACGGTGTCAAGGAGCGCGCCGGCGGCATCGCCACCGTGCGGGTCGACAGCGGGCCGACGACCACCATCGACACCTACGCGCCCACCTCGAGCAGCGCGCTCATCTACGACTCCGGCACACTCGCGAACGGCGCCCACACCGCGGTCCTGACCAACCTCGGCCAGCGCAACGCCGCGTCGGCGGCGTTCGCCGTCATCTTCGACCGCGCCGAGGTCTTCACCGACACGACCCCGGGCGGCGGTGGCGGGACGGACCCGCCGCCCACCGGCACGCCCAACACCATCGAGGACACCTCGATCGGTACCGGCAACGGCCAGGTCACCTACAACGGGAACTGGGTCCAGTGCGGTGGCTGCCAGCCGACGACGCCGAACAAGTCGTTCCGCTACTCGCTCATGGCGGGCGCCACCACCACGATCCGCTGGACGGGCACCCGGATCGTGATCTACGGCGTGAAGGAGAAGGCAGGCGGCCTGCTGACCGTCCGCGTCGACGGCCGGACGCCGACCACCGTCGACACCTACGCGCCCAGCGCCAGCAGCGCGCTCATCTACGACTCCGGCCAGCTCACCTTCGGTGACCATGCCGCCGTCGTCACGAACATCGGCCAGCGCAACGCCGCGTCGGCGGCGTTCGCGGTCTCCTTCGACCGCGCCGAGACCTACACCAGCGGCGGCTCGGGCCCGCCGACCGGCAACCGCTCCGGCGAGCCGTGGCTGTCCGGCGCGAACGGCGACCCGCTGATCACCCCGACCGACGTGGACGCGTTCTGCGCGTTCCGCGGCAACCTGTGCGACGTGGCGCAGGTGTACGTCGCGCGTGACAGCTGGCAGTCGATCGTCGGGCAGTCGTTCATCTACGGGAACTTCGCCGGTTGGCCCGGCAAGCTCGTGATCAGCGTGCCGCCGTTCCCGGAGACGGGCGCGTCGCTGCAGACCTGCGCCACCGGCGCCTACGACGGCAACTGGCGCCAGTTCGGCCAGACGCTGAACGCGGCGGGGCGGCAGAACTCGATCGTCCGGCTGGCATGGGAGGCGAACGGCAACTGGTACCCGTGGTCGGGCACCGATGCGACCGCTTTCATCAACTGCTACCGCCACGTCGTGGACGCGATCCGTTCGACCGCGAACCCGGACCCGCAGTTCGACTGGACGATCAACTCGCACTTCTCGCAGAACCCGCCGAGCCACCACCCGCTCGACCTGTACCCGGGCGACCAGTGGGTGGACATCGTGTCGATCGACGCGTACGACCAGTACCCGCCGTCGTACACCCTGGACCAGTTCAACGCGCAGGCGAACGCGGAGGGCGGCATCACCTGGCTGTACAACTTCGCGCGGGCGCACGGGAAGCTGTTCGGCGTCCCCGAGTGGGGGGTCGCGTCCGGGTCCGGCGAGCACGGCGGCGGCGACAACGCCAACTACATCCAGTTCATGCGCGACTGGATGGTCGCCCGCGCCGGCAAGGGCATGTACTACGAGTCGTACTTCAACAACTGCGAGATGCAGAACCTCGGCTCGAACATCTACCGACCGACGGGGCCTCACTGCCTGTACCAGAACACGGCTGCGGCAGCTCGCTACGCGCAGCTGTGGTGAGGTGGCCGGCGGCCGCGAGGTAGCAGCGCGCGACCGTGAGCAGTGCGTCGGCGCGTCGCTGGGCCGGGACGCGGGCGTCAGCCGGACCGGCTGTCGCCCGCGCCGCCAGCCGCAGCGCGTCCAGCAGGGTCGTGGCGTCGTCGACCGGGACCGAGCCGGCGATCGTCACACAGCCGCCCGGGTGCGCCTCCGCGCACCCGGGCGGCACCGGTACCAGCGACAGCGAGCGGACGCGCCCGGCGGCGGCGGCGTCCCGCTCGACGCCGGCCGGGTCCGCGTCGCGCAGCCAGTGGGTGACGGCGGCGCGGACCTGGTCCGGCCCGGCCCGGCGCGCGAGAGCGGTCAGCTCCGTCTCCACCGGGCCGGCGACCGCGACCAGGCGCGGCGGACTGGTCAGCGGCGCCGTCAGGGCGAGCACATGATCGAGGCTCACCTCGCCTCGCCGGAACGCCTCCGCCAGCACCGGCAGACCGGCCAGGGCCCGCGCGGCGACGAGCAACGCGGCGGCCGCCGCGACGGTCAGCCGCGCTCGCCCGGCAATCCAGCCGGCGGGCGTCGGACGCCCGTCCTCTCCGCCGGGCCCGGCCTGGCCACCGTCCCCGTCGGGCCCAGCCGAGCAGCGGACCGCACAGGTGTCGGCCGCCCCGGCCGGCCCACTCGCTCCCGCGGTGCCCCGGAGGCCGGACCGGCCCCACACACCCGCCAGCTCCGCCGCCCCCACCGCCCGCACCAGCGCGGCCTGCGCGGCCGCGATGACCCCGCCGAGCTGGCTCAGCAGGTCGACGACGGCGCCGTCCGGGAGCGACGCGGGCTCGATCTCAGCCAGCGCATGGCGCAGCGCCTCCAGCACCGCCACCCCGTCACCGTCCATCCAGCCTCCCCCCGGAGCTGCGCGGCTGTCCGCCGCCTTCGAGGACAGCGCCGACCCGTGGCGGCCGCTGCCGGTCCCGGGGCATGACGCCGCTCCCGGGACCGGCCGCGACGCGGACATGCGGCGCGCCGGCCACAACCGCCGCCCCGCCACGTCGCCGGTGATCACGGCCGGCGGAGCCCTGGGCCATGCCGCCTCAGCCGCCACGCCTCGGTGGTGCTGCCGTCAGGGCCAGCCAACCGCCGCCCTCTTCGAACTCATGTTCGACCATACGCCCAGCTCAGAGCCCCTTCAACCAGCGGCGCCGCTCGGTGGGCCCTGCCTGTCGACGAGAAGCTCGACCAGGTGCTCCAGCTCCGCGGCCGGGTCTCCGGTCACCCCGGTGTGCACCGGGGAGGTCTGCACGATCGTGCTGCGCGGCGCGGTGAGCCAGCGGAACCGCTCACCGGGCGACAGCACGCCCGCCGCCCCCGCCGCGGGGCCGCCGACGCACACCCGATGCAGCGCGTCGAGGTGGATGCGCACGGCCGCGAGGTCGAGGTACGGGTCGAGCGCCGCGAGGCGCTCGCCGTCCAGCACGCAGCGCAGGTCGAGATAGCCGGCGCCCTGGCACCACAGCAGCACGCCGACGTTCATGCACTCGCCCCGCTCGACGCGGGGCACGACGCGCACCAGGGCGTACTCGAACAGCTCAGCCACACCGGTTCTCCCGCGTCCGCTGGCCGCGCGCCAGGCGCAGCCAGGCCGGCGGCCCCTCGCCGTGGCCGGCCTCCTCCCGCGAGGCCGCGATCCGCGCCGGCCGCGCCTTCACCATCGGCTCCAGCCACGGGCGTCGGCCACCGGCGCGCCCGGCGAGCCAGCCGACATACCGCTCCGGGTCGACGTCGAGCCAGTCCGCCGGCACCAGGGCAACGACGGATCGCACCAGCTCGGCGTCGACCCGCGGCGCGAGCTCGGCGTCCGCGGCGCGAAGCGCCCCGCCCGGGTCGGCGCCGAGCGCGGGCAGGAGCACGTGCTCCTCCCACCGGGGCAGTGCCCGCTCGTCGAGCGGAGCCGGAGCCGGGTCCGCGGGCGGCGACTGCGCCTCGGCCGGCCGGGCCGGCCAGCCGTGGTGCGGGTAGAGGGCGGCGCCGTGGTCGATCAGCCACAATCGCCCGCCCCAGACCAGCATGTTCGGGTTCCGCCAAGACCGGTCGACGTTGAGCGTCAGCGCGTCCAGCCACACCACCCGCGCGGCGAGTCCCGGATCCACCTCGAAGGCAAGCGGGTCGTAGGTGATCGAGCCGGGAAGGTAGTCCATCCCCAGATTGGCGCCCGCGCTGGCCTTGAGCAGGTCCTGGATCTCCTGGTCGGGCTCGACGCGTCCAAGCCGAGGATCCACGTCGATGACGACAAGCTCCGGCACGGGCAGCCCAAGCGCCCTGGCGAGCTCGCCGACGACCACCTCGGCGACCAGCGACCGCGGCCCCTGCCCCGCCCCCCGGAACTTGACCACCCAGGTCCCCAGGTCGTCGCCCTCCATCAGTCCCGGCAGACTGCCGCCCTCCCGCAACGGCGTGGCATACCGAGTCGCCCGCACCAGCCGGAGCACCGCGACCTCCCGCCCTCCCCGGGCACCACTCCGGTGCCGCCGCGCAGGAAACCTAGTCGCGCTCCGGGAACGGCCCGCACAGGGGCGTCAGGTCGAGGAAAGTCCCGCGGCGGTCAGCAGCGCGGCCATGTCAAGAATCGCGACCCGCCGGTACCCGGTCTCGATGACCTTGTCTCGGCGCAGCACCCGCAACGCCTTGTGAACGGTGGGGTCGTGCGCGCCGACCAGAGCGGCCAGCTCCTGCTGGGCGAGCGGCACTCCCAGCGCCCGCCCGCCCTGCGACCGGTCGATTCCGTAGGCCCTGTCCAGCTCCACCAGCACCCGCGCCACTCGCACGGCCACCGGGCAGCCGGCGAACTCGACGCGCCGCCGGATGCTGAACCGCGTCTTCGCCACGATGCTCCGACTGATCGCGGCGGCGGCGACTGGATCTCTGGCCAGGTATCCGGCGAACTCCTCTTTCCTGATCACCTTTGCCAGCGCACTCCCGACGGCGGTGACCGTCGCCGACCGCGGCTGGGAGTCCAGCCCCGCGAACTCGCCGATGACGTCACCGCCGTGCCGCACGGCCAGCAGTGCCACACCCCCGGTCTCCGTCAGCGCCGTCACCTTGGTCCACCCGCGCAACAGCACCGCCACGAACGTCGTCCGATCCCCCTCCCGCACGATCGGCATACCGCTCGCGAATTCTCGAAACCCTCCCAGCTCCAGCAGCTCCGTCCGCGACCGGTCCGGCAGCCGCCCCAACAACGTCTGTTCCGGCCACCGGGCGCGCCGTAGCCACTCGCCGCGTCCCGCCTCGTTGTCCGGCGGCTCTCCCGAACCCGGCCTGACCATGGCGCCCCCGCATCCATGCCGATCCCGACGTGACCAAGAAGTCATCAACAGGATCCAGCGATCTGACCGAGCTCGGCAAGCCACCGCCGGGGAGACACACCACTCATCCCCGCCTCCGCGATCCCGCCAGCGCCCCTCACCGCAAACGCGACCATCCCCAGACCCATCGAAAACGGCGCGTTACCCCTACCGGAACCCCTATGTCCCAGCCCGATCCGCCAGCACCAACACTCACGACGGCATTGCGACCACCACCAAAGGCAACGAGAAGAGGCCGGTCACGAAGCAGCACCCACCGGGCGCCCCCGCAGAGGCCGACAATCCCAAAGCCCGCATCAAACCACGAATCCGCAGCCCAGGACGCCAAGCCACCGACCAGGTGAGACCCCACGTCGCCCCAGCACCTACCACCGAACAGCGATACCGACCGCAATCGCGCCGACTACCGACCAGGGCACACCCCTAGCGGCGCGTCACACAGAAAAGAAGACCATCCCCCAGAGCCGATGCCCCCACAGCCGCCAGCCCACCTGACACCCAAACGCAACAGCCAACATCTCGCAGAAAGAGACCATCACCCAAAAGTGCCACCGCGGCTGACCGCCACCCCCGGCAACCCAGCGCAACAGCCACCACATCACAAAAAGGAGACCATCACCAATGGCGACACCGCCACAGGCGGCAAGCCCAGCGGGCGCGTCGGACGCCCCAGGCCCCATCCCAGGGATTCCAGCAGACACAGCGGCAAAGGGGAAGCAACCCAAAGGGCAGGAAACACGACTCCCCAGCTCGGCAACGCCGCCACAGGCGGCAAGTCCGGCGGGGGTGTCGGGGGCCGCAGGCCCCCGACCCGGGGGTTCCAGGGGGTCGCCCCCCTGGGCAGACATAGCGGCAAACGGGAAGCCGCCCAAAGGGCGGCGAACACGACTCCCCAGCTCGGGTGAGTGACGGGATTCGAACCCGCGACCCCCGGGACCACAACCCGGTGCTCTGCCAACTGAGCTACACCCACCATGCCGGGCCGGGGGCGCGACCTGCTTGCCATGATCTCTTGCCGTGATCTGGCCTATGGGACGTGCCCCTTACCGGGCTTCGCCATCCTACCGGTCGGACTGGCGGCTGCGACAACAAGGTTTTGGGTCGGCCTACCTGTCATCGCGCCAGCTACACAGGGTAGCCGGCCGGGCCGTCACCGCGGATCAGCGGCGGCGCCGACGGTCCGGGGGCCGGGTGGGGAGGTGGGCCGGGCCGCGGTTGCCCCTGGGACGCTGACGTCCCCGCAGCCGGCTGATGCCCAGAATGCGTTCCTGGATGATCCGCTCTTGCCTTGAGCATCGGCGATCCACGACCCCGAAGGTAGCGTTCCGTGGAGCAATCGGTGTCCATCGTCACACGGTGTTTACCAAAGTCCCGGCGCGTCATGGGCGACGCGGGCGGCTCCATCACTCTCATTGCTCATCTGAGAATTAGCCCGTCGGGGCTCTGGCAAACTCCACCCGATCATGCGTAGCGGCCGCGCGACGCGCCGACCGCCGGCGCCACCCACCCGGCGGCGACCGAGCCAAGCACCGCTCACGGCAGCCCGCGGCGCGGGAAGGTTGACGCGGCGGCCGCGGTTACACTGGCCGCTAGTTGCACATGCAACCAAGGAGGTTGGTCTCATGCCCGCCGTAACCGCCGACACCGTCACCCTTCCGCGGCTGGCCGAGCCCGGCCTCGGCGACACCCCCCGCCCGGTCAGGAAGGTCACCACGGCTCCGCTCGGCTACGAGGGCGAGGGCTTCCCGGTACGGCGCGCCTTCGCCGGCGTGAGCAAGGCGGACCTCGACCCGTTCGTACACATGGACCAGATGGGCGAGGTGGAGTACGCCCCAGGCGAGCCCAAGGGCACGCCATGGCACCCGCACCGCGGCTTCGAGACGGTCACCTACATGATCGACGGCACCTTCCAGCACCAGGACTCGCACGGCGGCGGCGGCCTGATCACTGACGGCGCCACCCAGTGGATGACGGCCGGCTCCGGCATTCTGCACATCGAGACACCACCGGCGGCGCTCGTCGAGAGCGGCGGCCTGTTCCACGGCATCCAGCTGTGGGTCAACCTGCCGGCCAAGGACAAGCTCTCCCCGCCCCGGTACCAGAACCTCGAGGGCCAGCAGGTCTCGCTGGTCGCGTCCGCCGACGGCGGCGCGCTGCTGCGCATCATCGCCGGCGAGGTCGGCGAGCACCGCGGCCCCGGCTCGACGCACACCCCGATCACGCTGGTCCACGTCACGGTCAGCCCCGGTGCCCAGGTGGATCTCCCGTGGAACCCCGAGTTCAACGCGCTCGCCTACGTCCTCGCCGGGGCCGGCACGGTCGGTCCCGCGGCCACGGCGGTCGAGACTGGTCAGCTCGCGGTGCTGGGCGCCGGCGACCGGGTGGTGCTGGCCGCGTCCGAGCGGCAGGAGTCGCGCTCTCCGAACCTGGAGGTGCTGCTGCTCGGCGGCCGACCCATCCGCGAGCCGGTGGCGCAGTACGGCCCGTTCGTGATGAACACCCGCCAAGAGCTTCAGCAGGCGATCGATGACTTCCAGGCCGGGCGCCTCGGGGTGATCCCGGCCAACGCGCTGATGCCCCACCGGGTCTGACGCTGCCGCGGCCCCATCCTCAGAGCGGAGGACAACCGGAGCAGCGGCGTCCACGCCGCGCCAGAGGGCGGTGTTCAGGGGAACCGGGCTCTCTGGAGCGGCGGCATCGCGGGACGCCGCCGCTCTGGACGATCTCCGCTCCGGTCAGACGTTGGGGGCGGGCTGCGTCGTGTCGGTGATCTCAGCCGTGGCCGGATCCAGGGATGGCTGGTCCGCGGCGCCGCTGCCCGATGACGCGGGCTGGGCCGCGGCGTCGGTCTCGGCGCGGATCTCGACGGAAGCCGCCCGTGCCTCGTCGGTCGTCGGGCCGGGCTGCGGGACGAAGACGGTCCGGCGGTAGTACCGCAGTTCTTCGATGCTCTCGCGGATGTCCGCTAGGGCGCGGTGACCGCCGTGCTTGACCGGGGCGGCGTAGTAGGCGCGCGGGTACCAGCGGCGGGCCAGTTCCTTCACCGACGAGACGTCGATCATGCGGTAGTGCAGGTAGCCGTCCAGTTCAGGCATGTAACGCGCCAGGAAGGAGCGGTCCGTGGCGATCGAGTTGCCGCATAGCGGGGCGCGGCGGTTCTCCGGGACGAGTGAGCGCACATAGGCGAGGATCTGCCGCTCGGCCTCGGCGACGCTCAGCGTGGACGCGCGAACTGCGGCGGTCAGGCCGGAGGTCTCGTGCATGTCCTTGACAACGGGCACCATCGCGTCGAGGGCCGCCTCGGGAGCCGCGATCACCAGGTCCGTCCCGTCACCCACGACGTTGAGCTCGCCGTCGGTCACCAGGCAGGCGACCTCAAGCAGCACGTCGGAGGCCGGGTCGAGGCCTGTCATCTCGCAGTCGATCCAAACTAGGCGGTCCATCCATCTGACATTAGGGTTTCCCGGTCGCAGCGTCACGCCCGCCCTTGGGCGAACCGGGCGTCCGATGGCCCGGATGGGTCAGTTCTGGACGCGGAAGCTGACGGACCGCGAGCTGATCCGGGTGTTGACCGGCGTCGCCGTCAACGTGTACTGCCCGTCGGGCACTGCCGTCGTCTGCCAGCCCACCGGATGGGGCGCGAACAGGTACGGGGGGCTCAGCGCGAGCCACGGGGTGGGGTAGCCGGACAGCGTGTAGTTGACCACGCCAATGTCACCCACAGTGAGCAAGGTGATCTGGACGTCGCCCTTCAGAGTCTGGCCGTCCTCGACTCCCTGGAAGCCGACGATCGGCGAGGTGGCGCCGAGAGTGGCGGGGGCCGTGAAGGTGGGCGTCGCGGAGGCCTTCGGCGCGAGCGTCCCGCCATCCGTGGGGCTGGCTGGGTCTGGCGTGGTGTCGGCGACATCAGCTGACACGCGGTCGTCGGCCTTCGCCTCGGTCTGCCGGTGGTAGTCGACGATCAGCAACGGCATGAGCACAAGTGCGGCTATGAAGAGCATCAGGCCGAGATAGCCACGCCTGACCGCGTCCACCGCACCCGCACCTTTCCGCCCGCACCCGCCGGCTCGCCCGAGATGACCCCTTGGGGGTGTCACTGTAGCCGCAGGCATCTCCCGCCCTGGCGCGGTGGCACGACCGGGTATGGCACGAGCGTCCCGGCCCACGCCGCCCGACGGCCGCGGCCGCGGAACGGGCGGACGGTGACTGCCCCGCGCTAGCGAGAATGCAGGACGCAGTCCTCACACAGCGCGCTCCGGGAGGGAGCACGACGGGTGCGGTCGCCGTCGGCACCGGGAACGAGACGGTAGATGAGGCAGCAGCTGCGGCGGCCGAACCGGGCCGGGGCAACCCGCGCGCCGGTGCCGCGCAGCGGGCCGTCGCCCGCGCACAGCGCGTCGACGACGCCCCAGGCGGGCGCGGCCAGGGCCGGCGCGGCCAGGCCGATCATCTTGGCGGCGCCCGCGACACCGGACGCCACATTCCCCCAGAGGATCTTCGATGACACCGGGTGGTGACGCTCGATCGCCGAGACGATCGGCGCGACCACCGGGAGCAGCACCCCGTCCACGAATCCCCGGCCGAGCCGGCCCGGCGATCCCGTGCCGGCGGCGGCCTCGCCCGTCGGCACCGGCGGCCCGCCGAGCGCGAGGGGGAACGGCCCGCCGAGCCTGTCCCGCCAGTAGAGCAGCCGTGGGCTGAGCTCTGGCGAACGGCCAGTGGCGACGGTCAGCGCGAGCGCGGGGGCGACCAGCCGCGCGCACACCCCGAGTTGCGCGACGGAGACCGCCACCCGCTCGTCGACCGCGTCGGCCGCGAGCCCGCTCCCGGCGGCGAGCGCCGCCCGCACCGCGCCTGCCCGACGCGCGAACGCACCGGTGAGTGGGTCGGAAAGGTCGGCGACCGCCGCCCAGCCGGCCGGCGGCCCGGCGGCCCGGCTGATGCCGTCAGCGCGGGGAGGGGCCAGGACTTCCAGCTCGAAGTACGGCCCGAACCGGGCGCGGAGCTCCGACGGGGCGAGTTCCCCGTAGCCGCCACCCGCCGTGCCCAGCACGCGCCCATGCTAGGCCGAGTCCCGCTCAGCGACTCGGGCCTGCCTGCTGTGCCGCACCAGCGGGGCGACCACGCGGGACTGCCCGGCTGCCGGCCGGTCCTTCTCCGCGCCGGGAGTCCCGCCCCGATGTCAGGAGTTCAGGTGTCAGGAGTTCAGGTGTCAGGAGCTCGGGCTGCCGGTGATCGGCGGGGAGAGGATCTCCAGGCGGGAGCGGACCTCGGTGAGCACCTCGGCCCACGCGTCGCGCAGGTCGTCGGAGCCGTCTGGGCACAGGTCGTCGACGGCGAGCATCACGACGCAGCCGCCGCCGGCCGCCGGCAGGATCTCCCAGGTGATGATGACCGTGGCGTCCTCGCCGTCGGGACGGGGCGCGCCGAGCGTGTACGTCAGCCGGTAGGGAGCCGCGGCCCGCAGCACGGTGCCGTAGACGGCCATGCCGGCGGCGACCAGCCGGACCGGGGAGCCGGGCCGCCAGTCGGAGATCAGCTGGCGGTCCGCCAGCATCGCGCCCGGCGCCTCGATGCCCGGCTCGGCGTCGCCGGCGAGCACCCACCATGCCTCTTCCGGCACCGCCGTGACGGACGTGGACAGGAAGCTCGTCCGGAACGGCTCACGCATGGTTCTCATCCCCTCGGTCGCTGCGCGCAACGATGCGCACGACGACCATGCTGCCGGCCCGAGAACCTCGCGAAGCCGCGCTGTCAGGCCGCGGACGTGTAACGGCGGGGACAGCGCCGACACCCGTCCGCTACCGGTCAGCCAGCCGTCGGCCACCTCCGTGTCACCGACGGTCTACCCACCTCGCCGTCAGGCATCGCTGGCGCCGGCGTCGTCGGTGGCGTTCTTGTCGGTCACGCCGGCGCTGTCAAAGGTGGCGACCTCGGCGAGAACACGGGCAGCGGCCTGGAGGACACCCACCGCGAGTACTCCGCCCGAGCCCTCGCCGAGCCGCATGCCGAGGTCGAGCAGCGGGACGAGGCCGAGGGCGGCGAGCGCGGCCGAGGCGCCCGGCTCGACCGACCGATGCCCCGCGAACATCGCCGCGCGCGCGTCCGGCATGAGCGCCGCCGCGACCAGCGCCGACGAACAGGCGATCACCCCGTCGAGCAGCACCGGCACGCGAGCGGCGGCGGCCGCGAGCACGAAGCCGACCGTCGCCGCATGCTCCAGGCCCCCGACCGACGCGAGCACTCCGAGCGGGTCGTCCGCGCCGACGCCGTCGCCCGCCGCCCGCGCGACCGCGCGGCGCACGACCTCGACCTTGCGCGCCAGGGTGGCGTCGTCGACACCGGTGCCACGGCCGGTCACCTCCGCGGCGTCCACGCCCAGCAACGCGGCGACCAGGGCCGCCGAGGGGGTCGTGTTCGCGATGCCCATGTCACCGGTGACGAGCAGGTCGTGGCCGGCGCGGAGCAGGCCGTCGGCCACCGCCGCGCCGGCGGCGATGGCGGCCAGCGCCTCATCCCTGGTCATCGCGGCCTCGACGGTGATGTCGCCGGTGCCGGCGCGCACCCGGCGGCGGTCCAGCCCCGGCGCCGCGCCGACGACCGACGAGGCCTCGACCGACATGCCCACGTCCACCACCGCCACCGCGGCGCCGGCCTGCCGGGCGAGCGCGTTGACGACCGCCCCGCCGGCCAGGAAGTTCGCGACCATCTGGCCGGTGACCTCCCGCGGCCACGGCGAGACGCCCTGAGCGTGCACGCCGTGGTCGCCGACGAACACCGCGACCGCCGGCGATGCCGGCACCGGCGCGGGCACCCGGCCCGCGAGGGCGGCGAGCCGGACCGACACGTCCTCCAGCTGGCCGAGCGAGCCGCGCGGCTTGGTCAGCCGGTCCTGGTGCTCGCGGGCGGCCCGCGCGACGGCCGGATCCACCGGCCGGATGCTCGAGGTGAGGCGATCGAGGGTGGACATGTCCGACGGTTCAGGGCTCATGGATGGCTCTCCTCTCGGTCCGGGGCGGACGTTACAGAACGTCATCGGCCCCCGGAGCCCGAACGTGACAGACATCGGCCCGCGGGCGGGTCACAACAGCCCGCCCCAGACGACCACGGCGGTGAGGGCCAGCAGGGTGACGGTGGTGGTGATCTCGATGACGGCGCCGAACACGTCGCCGGTGATGCCGTCGAGCCTGCGGACCACGTGCCAGGTGACCAGCCGCCCGGCGGCGAGACCGACGAGAACGGCGAACGGCAGCCACAGCGCCGCCACGAGGCTCGTCGCGGTGAGCGCGAGCAGGAGCCATCCGAGGACGAGCGTCACGGCGATCGCGACCGCCCTGACGGTGGTGGACGCGGTCCCGGCGACGACGGCGCCGAAACCGCCGGGGCGGGCCGGCGGCACCGCCGGACGGGCGGCGTCGAGCGCGGCCAGCCGACCCGCCACGACGACCACGACGAGCAGCACCAGCCCCTGGGCCCGGCTCGCGCCGCCCAGCAGGGTGGACACCGCGGCGACCTGCAGCAGCACCGCGCCGACGGCCGCCGCCACCCCAAAGGGACCGATGTCGGACTGGCGCATGATCACCAGGGCTTCCGCCGCCGGCCTGCGGCTGCCCAGCCCGTCGGCGACGTCGGCCAGGCCATCCAGGTGCATGCCACGGGTGAGCAGCGCCAGGACGCCGATCCACACCACCGCGCCGAGGAAGGCCGCGCCGCCGCCGTGGCCACGCCAGAAGACCAGCGACAGCGCCCAGGCGACGAAGCCGAGCAGCGCGCCGAGCAGCGGCAGCCAACGCAGCGCCCAGGCGCCGAGCCCCGGCTCGGTCGCGTCGTCGGCCGACCGGCTCGCCGGCAGCGGCAGGACGGTGAACATCCCCACGGCCATCGGCAACGCCCGCAGCGCCGCGGGATCGAGCGCCGCTGACCGGCGTCGGCTGTGCGCCGGCGTCTCGGCTCGCCGCGCCCGCAGCGCGGTCATCCCACCAGCCGCCCGGTCGCGCACCCAGCCGACGCTCTGGCCGACGCCCTGCGTCACACCGTGGCCCACCCTGCGGCCGAAGGCCCCCGCGCCCGGCGGGGGCTGCGTAGGTCCTGGCACGGGCCGGGTCGACGTGGTCCGCGGCTCACCGCCGGCCCCGGCCCTCGGCTCGGTGGGCGCGCCGGCGCGGCGCGGGTCTGGCACGCCGCGCCGTCCGCGGCGCGGTCGGCGTGGCTCTCTCCCGTAGGGCTCGCTGTTCGCCAGCAGGTCGTCCATCCCGACGTCCTGGACGCCGCCTGGCGTGGCCTGGCGGCCATAGGAGGGGTCGGGTGGCGCGTCGCCGGGCCGCCCTGGGCGGCGCCGGTCGTAGGGACCGCCGACGTTTCCCGGCCGCGGCGGCGCGTGCCCGGCCTGGGGCCGCCCGGAAGCTCCGGGCTGCGCGGGGCCGGCCGCCGCGTCCGGAGCCCCAGGGAAGGGCGCCGGGGTCTCGTCGGCGTAGCCGTGCCCTGCGTAGCCGGGATCGGTGTAGCTGGGGTCGGCGTAGTCGGGATCCGCGTAGTCGGGATCGGCATAGTTGGGATCGGCGTAGCCGCGTCCTGCGTAGCCGGAGGTGTCGTAGCCCTGCTCGGCGTAGCCGGGATCGTCGTAGTCACGTTCGCCGAAACCGCCATCGCCGTGGCGGCCTTCGCCGCTGGCACCGCCGCCCGGTGTCGTCATGGCCGGATCCTCCTTTGTCGCCCGTTTCTTCGACGGTTGTCGACGTTCAAAGGGTTCCCGCGTACTCACGCAGGCTCCGCGCCAGGTATCGCTCTGATCATCCTGCCTCATCCACGGTAGGTACCCAAGACCGACACTCCCGAAGAAGGGGGTGAAGTCAGCGGATGCGCTGCCCGATGCCGGCCGTGCAGAGCCAGACCTCGTCGGCCACGGCGGCCAGCCGGGCGTTGAGCCGGCCCAGCTCGTCGCGGAACCGGCGGCCGGCGGCCGTCGGTGGCACGACCCCCGAGCCGACCTCGTTGGTCACGGCGACGACGTGCCCCTCGGTCGCCGTCCAGGCCTCCACCAGGGCATCCACCGCCCGCGCGAGCGCCGCGTCGGCGGTGCGGCGGGCCCGCGCGCCGGTCGCCGTCGCGTCCCCGTAGACGTCCGTGTCCTCGTCCAGGACCCAGATCCCAGCGGCATCCATGGCCGCCGTGAGCCAGGTACCGACGCAGTCGAACAGGACGGCGGGCACTTCGCCGGCCGCCGCGGCCTCGTCTGGTAAGGCGCCAGTCCGCCCGAGTGTGACCGAGGGCACGCCCGGTGGCCTGGCCGGCGACCCGCTCCCCGGGCCTCCGGACGATGTGCCGGCCGAGACCTCCTGACCGGCTGACGAGGCGGCGGGCGTGGGCCGGCCGGCGGACATGAGGACCGCGGCGGCGTCCGCGGTCTCGACCGTCGACCAGCCTGCCGGTCGCCTGCGGCGGTGCTGGGCGACCCGCGCCGACCATTCGGTGTCGTCCGGCGACGGGGCCCCGCCGGTCGCCAGGTAGACGGCTCGCTCGCGGCCGGCGAGCATCCGCTCGGCCAGCTCCGACTTTCCCGACCGGGCGCCGCCAGTGACCAGGACCCGCCGCCCAGCCGCCGGCGGCGCGAGCACCGTGACGCCGGCCAGCTGGTCGCGCACCATCGGCGCCAGCGGAATGGTGAGGATCACCCGCGAGGGCAGCGCGGCGACGGTGCCCGCGGGCAGCGGCCCGGAGGCCGGGCAGTGCAGCAGCACGCCGCGGCTCGTCTCCACCAGCAGCACGACCTCGCCGCCGCCCGCCGGGAGCATCCGCACGCCCGGCGGCGCCGTCTCCGGGTGGTCGAGCACCACCTCGGCGGGGAGGCTCGGGTCCAACCGGTCCGGACCGTGACCGGTGGGCAGCACTCGCGCCCCGGCGAGGGAGACCCCGGCGAACGCGGCCCTGGTGGCTACTCCGGCGCCGCAGTCGAGGAGCAGCCGGCCGCACCGCGGGTCGTCCACCAGGACGCCCACCGGGCCTCGCGGCCCGCCGGCACCGTCCTCCCCGTCCCGGTCGGCCGGGACGGCGGCGCGGCCGTCGGCCAGCACGACGATGGCCATCAGCCTCGCCACCGGCGGCCGACCAGGGGCGACGTACCCGGCGAGGGAGCCTCGCCGTTCGGGAGGAGCCCGCCTATGGCCGAAGGGATCCCGCCGGTAACCGGGCCCGTCTCACCCGTGACCGAGACGGGGCGGCCTTCCGGCCGGAAGCTCAGAACGCGTCGCGTGACACTCACGGCTGTCCAGGATGCCGGCTGCCTGGGGTACCGCGCGGCCTCGGGCCCGGGCCCGAGCCGCGAGCGCGGCCGAGGCGATGGCCGTGGTCGCCGCCGCCATCGTGGTCGTCGCCGCGTTTGCGGCGTTCGCCGCGGTGACGGACACGACATCCGCCGCTGCCGCCGCTGCCGCCGACGAGGCGGACACCGCCGCGGCCGACGCCGCGGAGGCGGCGCCCGAGGCGACGACCGCCGCGATCCTGGCGGTCGCCACGACTGCCGCGGCGGATCCCACGACGGCCGCCGCCGTCACGACCGACAGCGCCGTGGTCGCCGTCGACACGGCCGTCCTGGTCGCTCCCGCCGCCCGCCGCGCCCGGGCCACGTTCACCGCACCACCTCCAGCCCGGCGCGGTCCCGTCGCCGACGGTCCCGCTCTCATCGCCTTCCGCATCGTGGCACGCTCGGCCGCCGGGCGACACCCCACGCGACCTACCGCCCACACCGCCAGAAACATCGAGAAACGACGGAACGGCAGCGATCAATGAGTAAACCCGGCAGCGACGTCCCTCACCGGTCTTGGTCTGGAGGACTGGGTTCGCGGCGAGGCGGTCCGCGCCTCGCCGCGAACCCGCCCGATTCGATATCGAAGAGGCCGTGACGGACGGCGTACATCACGGCCTCCATGCGGGAGTGCAGCTGGAGTTTGTCCAGGATGTTACGCACGTGATTCTTCACGGTGTTCTCACTGATGAAGAGCTTGCGAGCGATCTCCCGGTTCGCCCTGCCCTCGGCGACGAGCTTGAGCACTTCCAGCTCACGCGCGGTCAGGTGGGGCGTGTGCAGGCGCGGTCGGTCCTCGGTGCCGCGCGCAATGCTCGCGAACTCGGCCATGAGCTTGGAGGCCATCGACGGGCTGATGAGGCTCTGCCCGTGGTGTACCGCGCGGACGGCGTCGGCGACCTCGTGCGGCGGGATCGACTTGAGCAGGTAACCGACGGCGCCGGCCTTGATCGCCTCGAAGAGGTCGTTCTCCTCGTCGGAGACGGTCAGCATCACGATCTTCACGCCAGGGACGGCCCGCTTGACCGCGCCCGTCGCCGCGATCCCGTCCCGCAGCGGCATCCGGACGTCCATGAGCACGATGTCCGGCGTCGTGCCAGTGGCCAGGGAAACCGCTTCCTGCCCATCGCCGGCGCGGCCGACGACACTGATGTCGTCCTCTATCTCCAGAACGGTCTGCAGGCCCTGTAGGAACAGCTCATGGTCGTCCACCACGAGGACCCGGATCGGAGTCGTGTCCCGGATCGGGTCGGTCGCGGCAGCGGCCGACGGCGGAACGACACTGGCCGTCATCACACACCCGGAAATCTATGAACGGATCGTTCGGAAGTAACTAATAGGACTACCGGCGAATAGCGGTTCAGGTACCCGCCCACTCTACGTGATGAGGCACGTACTAGCGGTCGCATCGAGCCTCGCGCCGCGCGGCGCCGGGAGACCGAAGGCCGATCCCTGACGAGGCCCGACGAACCCGACATGCCCGAATGATACCCCCGTCAAGGTTCATTTTTGGCGCAAGAGTGAACAGATGGGACGCGCATCAAATTGCCGGCGACGAGGCCGCGACGAGGCCTCGTCGCCGCCGCGCGGCGGCCAAGCACAACCCCCGGCCACCCGGGAACC